>JAYVYF010000042.1:0-2423 GCA_043784585.1 Burkholderiales bacterium | reverse complement strand
TATCCTCACGAACTCTCGGGCGGCATGCGCCAACGGGCTATGATTGCGCTGGCATTATCTTGCAAACCAAAACTGCTGCTTGCGGATGAGCCAACCACGGCGCTCGACGCAACCGTACAAATTCAAATATTGCTATTACTCCGCGAGCTCCAGCGCGAGTTGGGGATGGCCGTTATTTTTGTCACGCACGATATCGGTGCCGCGATTGAAGTCGCAGACCGCATAGCAGTCATGTACGCGGGGCGAATCGTAGAGGACAATTCAGTGGCACAGATGGTTACTGCGCCACGTCATCCCTACAGTGCGGGTCTGTTGGCCTCAACCGTTGGCCACGAACACCGCGGCACGCCACTCACAGTCATCGCCGGCGCGCCGCCCGATTTAGCGCGTCTCAAAGCGGGCTGCAGCTTTGCACCACGCTGTACCCATGCCTCGGCACAATGCCGCGCAGAGTTGCCGCCAGTTACCCGTATCGGCACCAGCCGACTCGCCTGCTGGCACCCGCTTGTTCCCGGTGCCGTGGATACCACTGTTACCGATTCGGCGACGTTGTAACCCCACTCACCGAGGCCGTTTTCAAAACGTCGGTGGTTTCATATCGCCAAACACGCTAGCCCTAACCTCAGCATCCTTGGTTGTTTTTTGTGACCGATCCATGTTTTCTTTTTCGTTTTACCTGCAACGCGGCACAAGTGCTGTCGTGAGAATGTCCGTTCGGTGTGACAGTCGAGGGCCAGTACCGCGCTTTGCGCTTGTGAGTAGCCGGCATAACCGGTGCAGCACCTAGGCTAGTAGACTGACGCATAAATCGTTGCTGAGCCTTGCGCCAGTCCCTAATATCGCTTTGGTTCGTGCCATGAAGTGCTCCCAACGAGAAACAAACTCAGGGTGATATGGTTTTACTTAACCGAACAGTGCTGGAGCTTGCCCCAACGTTCGTTGTTCTCGAGTGCAAGTTAGGGTCAGGTCTTTTATTATCACATTCAACGTGTTATGATCGTTGAATCATGGCCAGACCCCTAAGATTAGAATTCACCGGCGCTCTCTATCACGTCACTTCGCGTGGTGATGGGCGAGAGGATATTTATCTCTCGGACGAGGATCGTCTCGCGTGGCTGGAAACACTTGGGCAAGTATGCACGCGGTTCAACTGGGTGTGCCACGCCTACTGCCAGATGACGAACCACTACCATATTGTGATCGAAACGCCAGACGCTAATCTATCGAGAGGCATGCGTCAGTTGAATGGTGTTTATACCCAGCTATTCAATCGCTCGCATGCTCGGGTAGGCCATGTTTTTCAAGGTCGTTTCAAAGCGATACTCGTCGAGAAAAATAGCTATCTGCTAGAGCTTGCAAGATACGTGGTTCTTAATCCGCTTCGAGCGAAAATGGTACGCAGGCTGGAGCAATGGCCGTGGAGCAGCTTTGCTGCCACCAGTGGCCGAGTGCAAAAACCCGACTGGCTTCAAACCGATTATCTGTTATCGCAATTCGCCGCCCAGCGTGCGCGGGCAATCACCAAGTACGTTGCCTTCGTATACGAAGGGAAGGGGTTAGACAGTGTGTGGGCTCATCTTCAGGGGCAGATATACCTCGGTTCAGAATCGTTTATTAAAAAGATGCAAACAGAACTTGAAAAAAAGCCAAATTTGCTCGAAATTCCAAGAGCGCAACGACGAGCGCTGGCACGCGAGCTGGCAGACTACGCAAACACATATGAGCGAGATGATGCGGTGGCGCTCGCCTATCTTTCGGGTCACCACACGATGGCTGCGGTGGCACACCACTTTGATGTGCATTATACGACGGTAAGCAGGCTAGTGAAGAAGTATGAGGCAGGTTAGTGGAGATATAATAATGAAAGACCTGACCCCATGCGTTGATAACGCATGGAGTCAGGTCTTTTATTATCATATTTCTCAAAAATATTAACGATAACATAAACATCAAATGTAAGAATAAAAGACCTGGACCTCTAGAATTTTCAAGTGATTTTTGCGCGATTTTCGTACTTTCGGTTCGATTTCACCAACGCCCAGATCACGCGCACTATCTGGCGAGAAGCAGGGGTCAGGTCTTTTATTATCATATTTCTTAAAAGCGTTGATAATAACATAAACATCAAATGTAATAATGAAAGACCTGACCCCTACTTCTCGCTAACGTTTGTCGTCCACAAATTCAATGGTAGACCCCATTGGTTCCGTTGGTTTAAGCTTTCATCTTTTTGACTGCGTTAAGCGCTCAACGAGAAGCTTACGGTGTCAATCCGGCGCAACGCTCCTTGCGCTCATTAGACATGGGCGGTAACATCCCGTAATCTCATTTTGATCAATTGTTTGGAATAGGGGAAACTCGTGTCAACTGTAAAAAGCATGCTCGCCCAAAAAAGCAGCACTCTTGTTCAAGTCCGCTCCAGC
>JAYVYF010000041.1:0-15695 GCA_043784585.1 Burkholderiales bacterium | reverse complement strand
GCACACCGGTGGTTTTGCCGTTGGGGCAATTTCCACCAAATCCAATTGCGCAGCTTCTGCCTGAGCAACAGCATCAGCAAAACTCACTAAACCAATTGGCTCGCTTTCGGGGCCGAGCAATCGAACCTCAGTGACGCCAGTAATCTCACTGTTAATCCGAACATCTTTTTCAGTAGCGATACAACTCTCCTAATCGTTCAAAATGTCTTGGGCGATTTCAAAAAATCGCCTCAAGGGCTAAATACTTAAACACTTATCACCCATACGAAACAAAATTACCGCCTACTTCTTCGCGGTAACTTCATCTTTTACGCGTGAAATAAATTCATTTAATGACATGGGTGGGAGATTTTCTCCGCCGCCTTTGCCATCACGTACTCGTGCCGTTATCGTACCGGCTTCTTTTTCCTTGTCGCCGAGAACCAGCAAATAAGGAACTTTTTGTACGCTATGTTCACGAATTTTATAGGAAATCTTCTCATTTCGCAAATCGGCGTGCACCCGGATTCCAGCTGCTTTCAGAGCTTTAGTCACCTCGGACACATAAGCGTCCTGATTTTCGGTCACATTCATGGCTACCACCTGCACAGGAGCTAGCCAAAGCGGCAGCGACCCGGCATCGCTTTCGATCAAGATACCGATAAATCTTTCGAGTGATCCGAAGATTGCTCGGTGCAGCATTACCGGCGCGACGCGATGGCTGTGCGCATCCACGTATTCGGCACCCAACCTCACCGGCATGTTGTAGTCCACCTGCATTGTTCCACATTGCCAAGATCGGCCGATTGAGTCTTTCAGGTGATATTCGATCTTCGGACCATAAAACGCCCCTTCGCCCGGCAACTCTTCCCACTCCACATCACAAGCCCTAAGCGCTTCGCGTAGCGCGTTCTCAGCACGATCCCATGTTTCATCGCTGCCTATGCGCTTGTCGGGGCGCAGCGCGATCTTGATGGCGATGTCTTTAAAGCCAAAATCCTGGTACACCGCGAGTGCCAGGCGGTTGAAATCAGTGCATTCAGATTGAATTTGTTCTTCGGTACAAAAAATATGGCCGTCATCCTGCACAAACCCGCGCACCCGCATGATGCCGTGCAGCGCGCCCGACGGTTCGTTACGATGACATGAGCCGAATTCGCCATAACGCAACGGCAAATCGCGATACGAACGTAGGTCAGAATTAAACACCAACACATGTCCTGGACAATTCATCGGCTTGATGCCGTAATCATGTTTTTCCGACTGGGTCGTGAAAATGTTGTCTTGGTAATTATCCCAATGCCCGGTTTTCTCCCAAAGTGAACGATCCAGAATCATCGGGCAGCGAATTTCCTGATAGCCGTTATTAACATAAACTTGCCGTAAGTACTGTTCAACCTGTTGCCAGATAGTCCAGCCCTTGGGATGCCAAAACACCATGCCGGGCGCTTCTTCCTGCATATGAAATAAATCGAGCAGCTTGCCGAGTTTGCGGTGATCGCGCTTTTCCGCTTCTTCCAGCATATGCAAATATGTTTCCTGATCTTCTTTTTTGGTCCATGCCGTACCGTAAATACGCGTCAGCATTTCATTTTTGCTATCGCCGCGCCAATAGGCCCCTGCAACCTTCATCAGCTTAAACACTTTTAGCTTGCCCGTTGACGGCACATGAGGGCCACGACACAGGTCGGTAAAAGCGCCTTCCGTATAAAGTGAAACGGCCTGATCCGCCGGAATTGATTCGATGATTTCAGCTTTGTATGCCTCGCCGATAGCTTTGAAATACTTCACAGCATCGTTACGCGGCAAGACTTTGCGGGTGACAGAAATATCCTGTTTCGCAAGCTCGCCCATCTTCTTTTCAATGGACACCAAATCTTCAGGGGTGAAAGGGCGCTTGTAAGAAAAATCATAATAAAAACCGTTTTCAATCACGGGGCCGATAGTGACTTGCGCATCAGGGAATAATTCTTTAACCGCATAGGCCAACAAATGAGCCGTGGAGTGGCGAATAACGTCAAGGCCTTCTGCGTCTTTGTCGGTAACGATAGCCAGTGTTGAATCATTCTCGATGACATAACTGGTGTCGACCAACGTGCCATCAACCTTACCAGCAAGCGCGGCCTTCGCAAGGCCCGCACCTATACTGGCGGCAACTTCGGCAACCGAAACCGGATGATCAAACAGACGTACAGATTTATCAGGAAGCGTGATCGAAATTGATTTGGCAATCATATATAACCTCAAATAATAAAAAACAAAAAGCGCGGACTAGCCGCGCTTTTTTGTAGAATGCTTTGTGGGAAACGCCACATGCAAAATTCAAACGAAAGAAATCGACTAGTAAGGTAAGAATTTCATTGTCGTCGTCGGCGGTCTCATAACCATTGCCTTGCCCGTGCTGTTACACACGGCCCTTTCGCGTCTTATTGGTTAACGGAATTATACATTGTTGGCGCTATCTGCGAAACGGCGACCGACAAAGTGCTCAAGACATAGCAACATCATTTTCGCGACGGCGCGCTGCACTATATTCACCTTGCCACGTGATCGCCACAAATTTGCGTTACAAGTTATCTGGCTGCTTATCGATTGAGCTAGCCACCTTAGAACTTCGCCACGATGCCGGTAACAAAGATGACATAAATTCCTTACTGTGCAGGTAAATACTTCATGGGATCAACCGGCTTGCCTAGTTTGCGAATTTCGAAATGCAATTTGACCGTGTCGGTATCACTCGACCCCATCTCGGCGATTTTCTGGCCCTGCTTGATTTCTTGGTCTTTTTGTACCAGTATTTTCTCATTATGAGCATAGGCAGAGAGCCATTGCTCGTTATGTTTGATGATGATCATCCTGCCATAACCGCGTAGCCCTGCTTCGCTGTAAATAACTTTGCCCGCTGCCGCCGCGAGTATGGCCTTACCACGGGTTCCCGCGATATCAATGCCCTTGGTAGTCTCCGTAAAATTGGTTGAAACCTTGCCTTTGACCGGCCATGCCCAAACAAGTGAATCTGCGGAAATTGGAGCTTGCGGCGACACATTGGCGGTCACTGGCATGACGGCAACAGCCGCCTGTGATGCGGGCGGTAGAGACGCTATCAGTGAGATAGGTGGTGTAGCCAAATTACCAACAACGGCACCGAAATTCAGCGAAGGGATAGCGGCACTGGATAACGCTGAAGCGTTACTGTCGGCTAATACCTTGGCATAGGCCTGATCTGAATAAGGTACCTTGCTTGCCTTTGGTTCTACTTTTAATGTTGCGCTGTTTATCAGCAGCTTTTCTGCCGCGACAGGCGGCGTCACCAATAGTGGTGTGGTCGTAACCTCGCCCGGTATGAGAGGCATGGTGCTGTTGGAGCTGGGTGTAGATTGATTAATGTTATCAGACACGATTGCCACCGCACTGCCTGCGTCTGGTCTCGTCAAACGCAAGGTATCGCCGACGCGGATGGCGGTCGGATTGACAATGTTATTCCATGCTGCAAGCTCTCGATAATCGAGCCCGTATTGCTTGGCGATTGAAAACACGGTGTCACCGCGCTGGATAATATAAACCTTCGATTGATCAGCTGGTTTAGGCGCAAGCATAACGGGCGGCGTTGTCGGACTTTGAGCCGAGCCGGGCGGCGCCGCGGCTGGCGTCTTCATATCCAACGGCGGGCGTGCATCACTTACCGGCGCAGGATTTCGCGCCGCACAGGCAGCTAACATTAAAAGCAATGCCGCCACCGCTAATTTCACTGAAAATATTTGCAAATTTGGCAGCTTGTTTAATGCAGTCATTACGCAGTTCCAGATACGATTCCAGAGACAAGGGGCACGAAGCGAACATCGTGCACAATTTTTTCAGTGAAGCCTTCCGCGGTGCGATCAATCACATATAACCTCTGACGATCATCTGGCTTTTGCCCTTCATCCAGTTTTGAGTTCACACCCGCATTCATTACGGGCAGCACCATCCTGCCGCCGACAGCGAGTTGTTGCTTTAATTCGGGCGGCACGTGACTTGCGGCGGCCGCCATCAAAATAGCATCATAAGGTGCACCGTCTGCATATCCGAAATGCCCATCTGCATGCTTAAAGATAATATTGAAAAATCGCAAATCGCGTAGGGTACGGCGCGCTTTATCCATCAACGGCGCGATACGTTCAACGGTAACCACCTCACGCGCAATTTTCGCCAGAACCGCCGTTTGGTAGCCGCAGCCCGTGCCGATTTCCAGCACTTTTTTAGGTGCGCCGCTTGGTGTCAACGCTTCAAACGGTGCACACACAAGCTCAGTCATGATCGCAACAATTTCCGGTGTCGAAATAGTTTGACCAAACCCGATCGGCAACGCTTTATCAAGCTCATAAGCCCTTGCCTCAAGCGCTTCCTCCACAAACACGTGGCGAGGAATAGCCGACATGATCCCCAATACACGCTCATTCTTCACACCCTTCGCACGCAAGCCTTCAATCATGCGAGCACGAGTGCGGTCAGAGGTCATACCAGAACCCTGAAATTTAGCGTTCATATTTAGTATTCAACGTCAACTTCAACATTGCATAATGAATTTTGACCGAATCACGCGGTGATCCAATCAGCAACCGATTTCATGTGCTGAAAATGCGTTAAATCCATTTGCAGCGGCGTAATCGACACGCGGTTATTTTGTGTGGCATAAAAATCCGTCCCCGGGCCGGCATCAGCTGCCGCACCAGCGGCGCCAATCCAATACACTGTATCGCCACGCGGATTGGTTGTTTTAACCACCGGTTCTGCCTTGTGGCGTTTGCCCAACCGAGTGATTTCAAAACCTTGCAATGCCTCTTTCGGCAAATCAGGCACGTTCACATTCAGTAACGAGGCCACTGAAAGAGGTGATTTTTGCTGGCGCAATACGAGCTCTGCCGCGACCTGACCAGCCGTCGCAAAATACTTGCCTGATTTGCTCACGAGCGACACCGCTATCGACGGGATGCCCAGCAAAAAGCCTTCTGTGGCCGCAGCTACCGTACCCGAATAAATCGTATCGTCCCCCATGTTGGACCCATGATTGATACCAGAAACCACCATGTCGGGCATCCAGTCCAGCATGCCGGTGACAGCCATATGAACGCAATCAGTAGGTGTGCCATTCAGGAAAAAAAACCCGTTTGGCGCTTTGCGAATAGATAGCGGACGGTCCAGCGTGAGTGAATTAGATGCGCCGCTCTTGTCTCGCTCAGGCGCAACAACGGTGATCTCGGCGATCGGCGAAAGTGCTTCGTATAACGCCGCAAGACCAGGGGCAAAATAACCGTCGTCGTTGGATAAAAGAATACGCATAACTTGTCTTTAAAATTCAATCATAAATTATGCCACACGCGGGTGTTGCTTCCGGCCTGGTTCAATGGTCTGGACGAGAATACTCCCATCAAAAATCAATCAGCGCAGATCAGGCTAATCACCGTCCATGGCTCATGACTGATTTAGATAAAAGCTCGGACTCGAACGCGCTGACAACTCGTTCACAGTGTAATATCAGTATGAAGTGTACTGACTTAATGTTGTTACATTGCGTTGTGCAGCGCACCAAAAGTTCATAAAAAATAAATCAACTTGGAGGGAACCTAAACATGACCTACTTCGTCACGGGCGCGACCGGATTTGTCGGCAAATTTTTAGTCAAGAACTTGCTCAAACGCGAAGGCACTATTTACGTGCTGGTGCGCAAGGCATCTCTCAAAAAACTTGAGGCGATTTATCCCTGGTGGGGACTGGATGCAAAAGACGTAAAAGCGCAAAAACGGATCGTGCCAATCATAGGCGATCTTGCCAAACCCACTCTTGGCATTGCGTCCGCTGACATCACCAGGCTCAAAGGAAAAGTCAAACATCTTTTCCATCTGGCTGCAATTTACGATATGTCTGCCGATGCAGCATCACAGTCGCTCGCCAATATCGATGGCACACGGCATACGGTGGAACTGGCACATGCGATCAAAGCCGGCATCTTTCATCACACCTCATCGATTGCGGCTGCGGGATTGTACGACGGCACTTTTCGCGAGGATATGTTCGAAGAAGCCGAGGAACTCGATCATCCCTACTTCCGCACCAAGCATGACTCCGAAGCGATCGTGCGCAACGAATGCACGCTGCCGTGGCGGATATATCGCCCCGGCATGGTGGTCGGTCATTCACAGACCGGCGAGATCGATAAAATTGATGGCCCATATTATTTTTTCAAGCTGATTCAAAAAATGCGCGAAACCTTGCCGCAGTGGATGCCGACGATTGGTATCGAAGGCGGCAAAATCAACGTGGTGCCGGTCGATTATGTGGTGGACGCGATGGATCACATCGCGCACAAGAAAGGTCTTGATGGCGGCTGTTTTCACCTGACGGATCCAGAACCCATGCGGATTGGTGAAATATTAAATCTGTTTGCCAAAGCGGCCCATGCCCCGCAAATGACGATGCGCGTGAACGCAAAAATGTTCAGCTTCCTGCCCAGCTATTTGGTGCAAGGCTTGATGTCGGTGGCGCCCGTGCGCAAAGCCCGTAACCAGATTTTGCAGGATTTGGGCATCCCCAAAGACGTGTTTAGCTTCATAAGCTATCCCACGAAATTCGATAACCGCGAGACAGTGAAGGCGCTGAAAGGTACCAATATCACCGTCCCGAAGCTCGACACCTATGCGTGGCGTTTGTGGGACTATTGGGAGCGTCACCTTGACCCCGATTTGTTCATTGATCGCACGCTGCGGGGTAAGGTAGAGGGCAAAGTAGTCGTGGTCACGGGCGGTACGTCCGGCATTGGTGAGGCGACCGCGATCAAAATGGCAGAGGCCGGCGCAAAAGTCGTCATCGTCGCGCGTGACCCGGAAAAAGCCAAGGAAACGCTCGCCAAGATCAAGGCCATCGGCGGCCACGCAAAATTTTATTCGTGCGATTTAGCTGAACTGGAAAGCTGCGACAAATTGGTCGCCGCCGTGCTGAAAGACTACGGCACCTGTCACTATTTGGTGAACAACGCCGGCCGCTCAATCCGCCGTGGTATCGCCAATAGCTACGAGCGTTTCCACGATTTTGAACGCACCATGCAACTCAATTATTTCGGCTCGCTACGCCTAATTATGGGTTTTTTGCCATCGATGACCAAACAACACGCCGGCCAGATTATTAACATTTCCTCAATCGGCGTGCTCACCCAAGCGCCTCGCTTTTCAGCTTATGTGGCCTCCAAAGCCGCCCTTGATGCGTTCGCTGGCTGCGCCGCGTCTGAATTCCACGACGACAATATCAGCTTCACCACCATCAACATGCCATTGGTCAGAACGCCGATGATCGCACCGACCAAAATGTACAACAGCATGCCGACCTTATCACCCGAGCAAGCGGCAGATTTAGTGGTCGAGGCTATCGTCTACAAGCCCGTCCGCATCGCGACACGCCTCGGTATTGCTGGCGCAATCTTGCATGCGGTGTCGCCGAAACTAACGCAAATTATTTTGAATACCGCCTTCAAAATGTTCCCAGATTCGGCGTCAGCGCAGGGCAAAAAAGGCGAGCTGGCGAATGATGTTGAAATGACACCAGAGGCGATGGCGTTTGCGCAGATTACGCAGGGGGTGCATTGGTGACGTGCGTCAAAAGCTTAAGACAGCGCAATTCAAACGAGTAAGGCCGATGAGTTTGACGAAGAATTCGCACGTTATCGCGAATACTTTATTGATGACCTACACGTTTTACTTGATCATGCAAAAAAATCTAGTAAGCGTGGGAGAGGTAAAGCGTAACGTAAACACCCCATCGATGTTTGGATGCAATTCAAACCAATAAAACCAAAGGCAAATAAATCGCCGCTTGAAGATCTGCCGTCAGCGAACCTAGCGTCTCTTTGATGACTTGCACCATAAGCATGCAATCAACCGCATCGGCATGATGTAGCGGCAAATTAACCACGTCAGCAGCAAGCTCGATACATATAACCAGTGGAAAAGCCCGCGCTATCAGTTCCGCTTATCAATTTATCAGTTGGCTAAGGCTAGTGCGCCCCTCCGCCATCAACCGGCGCATCACCAGCCGGCGATCTCTTTTCAGGCCGTGACAACCACACCACTGCAATCAAGCCGACAAAACCGATCGCGGACATATAAAAAATATCGTTTGCCGCGAGCATAAAAGCCTGCTGGTCAATGAGGCGGGTGATCTGACCATAAGCTTGTTCCAAACTCATTCCTTGCGCCTGCAGACCGGTTATCGCTTGCGTTGAGGTCGCATTCATCACGTTAACGTTTTCGCTCAACTGCGCGTGGTGCAAAATCGCGCGATTTTCCCATAGCGTGGTGGAAACCGATGCGCCAATTCCGCCGGCCATGATCCGCATAAAATTTGATAACCCTGATGCGGCGGGTATCCGTGCGGCGGGCAAACCCGATAACGTGACCGTCACCAGTGGAATGAAGAAAAACGCCATCGCAATTCCCTGCACAATGGTCGGAATCATGATGGTAGAGAAGTCGGCTTGGGTGTTAAATTGTGAACGCATCCACAGCACTAGCGCGAAGACTAAAAATGCAATCGTCGAAAGCCAGCGTGGGTCCATCGTGCCTACTTTCTTGCCAACCAACGGCGAAAGCAGAATTGCGAAAATGCCGACCGGCGCAAGGATGGCGCCCGCTTGGGTCGCGGTATAGCCCATCCATTGTTGAAGCCACAACGGCAGCAGCACGACGTTGCCAAAAAACAGCCCATAAGCAAGCGACATAGCAAGCGCGCCCGTCCAAAAATTGCGTCGCTTGAATAAACTCAAATCCACGATCGGGTGCTCATCAGTCAATTCCCAGGCGATGAATAGCGCAAGCCCCACCACTGCGGTCACACCCAGCACCACAATCTGGGTGGATTGAAACCAGTCAAGCTCCTTGCCCTTGTCCAGCAACACCTGCAGTGAGCCCACCCATAGCACCAGCAGCGCCAGGCCGACTTTATCAATCGGTAATTTTTTTGTCGGCGTTTCGCGTGTTTTCAATAAATTCCAGGTCAAAAATGCCGCCGCAAATCCAACCGGAATATTGATGTAAAAAATCCACGGCCACGAAATGTAATCCGTAATCCAGCCGCCCAGCAATGGCCCCATAATCGGCGCGACTAATGTAGTGATGCTCCATAGCGCCAGCGCCATGCCCGCTTTGGCCTTGGGATAAATCGATAACAACAGCGCTTGTGAAAGCGGAATCATCGGCCCGGCTACCGCACCCTGCACGACACGGAAAAAAATCAGTGCCTCAATGCTGGGCGCTAATCCGCATAGTAGTGAAGCCAGCACAAACAATGAAACACTCGTCGTAAAAAGTCGTACCTGCCCAAACCGCTGCGTCAGCCAGCCCGTTAGCGGTACCGCGATCGCATTCGACACAGCAAACGAGGTGATGACCCAAATACCCTGTGTGGAGCTGACGCCAAGATCGCCGGAAATCGCCGGAATCGAAACATTGGCGATCGAAGTATCCAACACGTTCATAAACGTTGCGGCACTCAGCGCCACCGTCGCCATAATCAGCGGCGCTCCCGTCAGCGGTGCTGGTGATGCTAATGCATCCGCTGGCGATGAAGCAATTTTAGGATCAGATTTTGATGACGGATCTGGGTCAGCCGTGGTGGTTGCCATTTTCTAGCGCGCAATCGTTGTTTTGGGTTCGTGTCGAATTAATTCGGAACTGGTTTTGAGGTCTGTTCAGAACCAGCACGCGCGGAGACGGATATTTTGGATTTACCGATATTGGCTGCGACGATTTTATTCACGCGCTCGTCGGCTTCAGCGTCGACCTGTGCAAATACTTTCGTCTCACTGGTCGCGGCGGGAATAGTCGCGTCACCAAGGCTTTTACCGCTCTGGTCTTCAACGTCAACTTCCGCCTCCATCGACAAACCAACCCGCAACGGATGTTCGCTCACCTGTTTGGCATTGAGGGCAATACGCACCGGCACCCGCTGCACAACCTTGATCCAGTTACCGGTCGCATTTTGGGCAGGCAATAGGGCAAACGCTGCGCCTGTGCCTGCGCCCAGGCCAGCGATCTTGCCGGCGTATTCGACTTTACTGCCATATATGTCGGCCACTAGTTTGACCGGCTGACCGATCCGCATATTGCGCAATTGCACTTCCTTAAAATTCGCGTCAACCCAAACCTCGCTTAGTGGAATTATCGCCATCAATGGCACACCCGGCTGTATGCGCTGCCCTACCTGAACGCTCCGCTTGGCGATAAAACCTGATACCGGCGCGGGCAGGTCTGCTCGTTTGTAGGCAAGATAAGCTTCGCGCAATTTACTAGCGGCACGCAACACATTGGGGTGCTCGCTGGCCGACACGCCATCGGTCAAAGATTTATTCACCGCTAATTGGTCGCGTGCAGCTTCTACATTTGCACGCACTACTGCTTGCGCACTTTTCGCCGACGCAAGTGTGGTGAGTGCATGTTGCCATTCTTCGCCGGATATGCCGCCCGTCGCCACCAGTGGCTGCCGACGCGCCACGTCATCCTCCGCACGTTTCACCTCGCTTGCAACGCGCGCCAAGTCTGCCTTGCGCACGTTTACACTCGCACCCAGTGTCACATTGGTTGCGTATACCGTCCGCACTTCACGCACGGTCGCGGCAAGCTGGGCTTCGGCCTGGTCGAGCGCAACCTTTGCATCTGCCGGATCAAGCTTGATCAAGGACTGCCCCGCTTTCACAAAATCGGTATCCTGCGCATTGATTGCCACCACTGTTCCGGCGATCTGAGGCGTAATCTGCACAATATTGCCCTGCACATAAGCGTTATCAGTCGATTCAAAATGACGCAAATACAGGAACCAGTAAATGCTGTAAATAATCGCTACGACCACAAAAATAATCGCCAGAACAATGAGGATTTTTTTTCGCGACTTGGCGGGGGGTGCTGACGATACCGGCGTTGTAGATGGTGCGGTTGGGGCGGTGGGCGGAGAGGAACTCATGATGATTTCTTTCGTTCAAAACTTGTAAATATTTTTTTATCGAGCGCTAAATATCGCAATGGGTGATCAACGGCCTGCGGCTTGCGCCACGGGCATTGCTTGCTCAATGGGACTAGCGAATCCGCCACCCAGCACCCGATTTAAATTAATGTTCAAGTCCAGCATCCTCGCCTTTAGATCGGTCGCTTGCCGACGCTGACTTAGCACCGCGTTTTCAGCCGTAACCACCACCAAGTAATTGGTGAGGCCCGCTTGATAACGCTGCTGCGCCAGCGAATAGGCGGCCTCAACCGTTGACTGGACATCACGCTGCTCATTTATCTGGGCAATGACCGATTGTGATGACGAGATTTGATCTGCCACATCGCGCACCGCATCAAGCAGCACCTGGTTATAGCTCTCAACCGCGGCATCGTAATCAGCGGTATTGCCTGCCAGCACAGAGCGTAGGCGACCACCTGCAAAAATCGGGATCGTCACCGCTGGGCCAATTCCATATTGCGCACTATCCGCGTTTAGCCAACGCGATAATCCAATGTTGCTCAATCCTGCAAACGCAATTAAATTAATGTTCGGGTAAAACGCCGCTTTAGTGGCCGCAATATTACGCGCCGCCGCTTCTACTCTGGCGCGAGAGGCAACAATGTCCGCGCGGCGACCCAGCAAATCTGCGGGGATGGCAGACGGCAAACCTTGCTCGCTGATAACGGCGGTGCTGGGCGAGATATTTTTTGTCGCATCGGGCGCTGCGCCGATCAACGCCGCCAACTGGTTTCGTGCCAGGGTGATTTGCTCATCCAGCTGCGCAATTTCCAGACGCATCCCGGGAAGGTTTCCCTCGGCCTGCCGCAGATCGACATTGGTATCCAAGCCATTTGTCACGCGCTGTTGCACCAGTTTGCGGGTTTGTTCGCGCAGGCCAAGTGCATCTGTGGCCAGGTCGTGTTGGGCCAACAATCGGGCAAGGTTGAAATAGGTTTTGGCCACACTGGCCGCGATGATAACGCGCGCCGATTGCGCATCCGCTTTGCTTGCCGCTACCTGACCAAGGGCAGCATCAAGCAGTGCCCGATTACGTCCGAAAAAATCGAGCGCGATACTCACATTCAGGTTTGCATTATTCAACGATTGGCTGGTGCCTCCTAGCGGCGGCGGCACAATACCGGTTTTCGAGAACCGTTCGTAAGTGGAGTCAATGGCACCGCCCACCTGCACCCTGGACTGTGACGCGATCGAACCCGCATCAGCAGTGGCGCGGCGGATACGGGCCTCGGCAATTTTTAAACTGGGGGCAGCTGTTAGCGCCTGCTCAATCAATGTATCAAGCATCGGATCAGCATAACGCTGCCACCAGCGATCAGTCGGCCAGTTGATGGTCGCCGCGATTACACCCACGTCGGGCGCAGAAAGGAATTTTGATTGCGGCTCAATATGGCCGAAGCTCGCGCAACCGCCGAGCCCAGCCACGCTGATCAATAAAAATGTCCATGACGAAGTGAACAACGAAAGTCGGCGCGCGGAACCTGCGCCCGCGAAAAAATTGAAGAAAAATATTCTCATGGCTTTTTATCCGCGCTCAATTTTTGCTTTTTTGTATTTTGTTTGGGGTTTTGTGTGGAGTCCCGCTTGGAGTCCCGTTCCGTGCCATGCTCAATCGACTCGCTATTCGGCAATGGATCGCTGCCGTTTTCCAGCATGCGGCCAAGGTTCGCCTTGATCTGCAGAACATCCTCATGGGCAAATCCGCGCAAATGATGATTGAGCACCGCCGCAATCGCATCCGGAACGCGGCGCGTCACCGCAAGCCCATGCGCGGTCAATTCAAGATTTGCCACACGCCGGTCATCGGCACTCCAGACCCGTTGCAGCATACCTTTTGCTTCCAATCGATCAATCATTCGGGTCATCGCGCCAGCATCGAGGTCAAGCTCACGCGCCAGCATTCCGCCGGTATCACCTTTGCCATTGGCGATCAGCAACAACGGCCCCCATTGCGAATCGGTTAATCCGCACGCCAGCATCTGGCTTTCCATATGTCGGTGCAAGGAATTTTTTAGCTTGCGAATCAGAAATCCTATCGATTCATCCAAATTCCAGTAATCGCCGCCCTGGTAAAAAGGCGATTCAACGGACGTGCCGACCTCGTTCGATTGCGGCCCAACCAACAAAGCCACAGCCTTACCCTTTCTGACGACGGTGCGCGACGACAGTCGAGGGGTTATTGGGCTTCGGGGCTTTTTGCGCAAGTTATTAACCATGGCGCAATTTAACTTGCCTAGGCAACCATTGTCAAGGCATAGATTGGCTACGGCGCTAGCCAAGCTGCCTACATAGCTGAGTGCAAATATCGACAGATGTTTTCAGACATGCATGCTCGGGAGCCAGCAAACATGCGCTATTCAAGCCATATACCCTCGAGAAGCCCGTCCAGCAACGGGTTTCGGGCTAGATGCTTAAAATTACTTTACGTCAGCAACGATTTGATGAGCGACGCGCCCGGCAATCTTTTTTGAAAACAGCAGGCCTACATGCCCAGTCCCTGCCACCGGCATGTTTTCGGCCCATGCCAGGCGCGCGCTTTCGGGCGGGTAAACGAGATCGTCATTCAGCGTATAGATCGAAAGTGTGGGCGGATGCGGAATGTGGCTCTCGGCGCGTTCCAGCGCCGCAAGCCAGGCACTCTTTACCCGCATTTCACCGACGCATTGACCGACGCCGTAGCTCGACATTTGCGTGCCGCCATGGGGTGAACCAAGCGTGATAAATCGAGCTACACGGCTGGCAACGACGAATTTAGCCATGTAAGCGCGCGTCACTAGCCCGCCCATGCTGTGTGCAACCACCACACACTGCTGGTGGCCGGTTTCATCGCAAATAGCATCGATTTTTATGCCCAGACTGACCACCATTTCGTCCAGCCCGCCCCACAACGGCGACAGTGAAACCGTGTAAATAGGGCCCAGACTTGAACTCGCATCTGCCGCCATTAAATGACGCCGAAATCGCCACCAAATGCCCCGATTCGAGAAATAGCCATGAACCAGCAGAATCGGCAACCCCTTGTTTGCACCCGCACTCTCCCGGCGCATCAGCAATTGATGAAACGGCTCCGCAAAACTCAACGACACTGCGCGCGCATCAATCTCGTTTGCCAGTGCGTATAGCGCATTACCCCACGGCTGTTGCTGACGGTCGCGCACCCTAAAGGCACCCGACAGCACGAACGAAGGTACCGCCATCAGCAAACGCAGAGTTACAGCAACCACTCCTATCGCAGGCAAGATCACCAGCCAATCCACTCCCCGATTGCGAAAGTAAATTCCCAGTACCCAATAAGCGAGGATTTCAAAAACAATAGCGGCGAGGAGAATGAGTTGAAGCATTTTTATTTTCCAGACGGGTGATGATGTTCAAGATCGTGTTCGATATCGTGCTCCAGACAGACCGTATTTAAAATGGCCTGAGCCACTGCAGAACCCACAATGCAATCATGCCCACGGTCAGTGTGGCAAACAAATGCCGCGTCCGCCATGCCACCAATAACGCCAGCACCGCGGCGATGATTCGATAATAATTCACAAGGTCACCCGGCAAGGTGCCGCGAAACAATACTTCCGGCATGACCAGCGCAGGCAATACGGCGGCAGCTACAAATTTCAGGGATCGGGTAAACCAACGCGGTACGGACAGCCTGGAATGCCAAATCACAAACGAAGCCCGCAATAGTAGCGTTGCCACGCCGCAGGCCAAAATGGTTAAAACCGTGACCCCATCATTGGTGATCGTCATTTTGCCTTGCCGCCATGAGCTTTCCGCTTTTCATAGCGCATATCAAGCAAAGTGCCCGCCACCGCCCCCACCGTCGCTGCGGCAATCAAGCCCAGCTTCAAGGGCATTGACTGCGTAAAAATGGCCACCATGCTGGCCGCGCCTGCCGCCCACCAGTGGGCTCGAGTGGTGAGTGATGGCAGTACCAGTGCTAAAAATACCAGCGGAATCGTAAAGTCGAGCGACCAGCTCGGCGGCACGCGTGTACCGACCAAAATCCCCAGCACCGTGCAAATCTGCCATGTTACCCACAGCGGAAATGTCAGCCCGCTGTAATAGCCTGCAATCAATTCCGGCGCGGCGTCAGACTTGTATTTGGCGGTCAGCAATGAAAAACCATGATCGGTAATCAAATATGAAAAAAGCCATTTTCGCGACAGCGAAAATTTCGCAAAATACGGTGCCAGTGCCGCGCTGTACATCACAAACCGCATATTAACCACCATTGCGGTGACCACCACGATGGGCACGGGCACATGTTGCGCCATCAGCGACACCGCTGCCAGCTGCGCTGCGCCAGCGAAAATAATGACATTCATCGCCAGCGCCAGCCACGGATCCATACCCGATGCGACCGGGACAGCGCCCGCGATCATACCAAACGGAATCATGCCGAGGATAATCGGCGCTTGGTCGCGCAAGCCAGCGTAGAAAGCAGGTCGGGAGGATTGCATCGAATAAGATAGAAATATTTTTTGAACGTTCTTGTAACCGAATCTTATACGGGTATGACGGTCCTCACCACTTCAAAAAATAACAAATCCCGTGAGAGAATCGTTGCATGATTATTTACGCGCTCACTATTTTCGTCTCGGCTTTTCTGCTGTTTCTGATTCAACCCATCATTGCCAAACAAATTCTGCCCTGGTTTGGCGGCACGGCGGCGGTGTGGACCACCTGTTTGG
>JAYVYF010000040.1:0-7962 GCA_043784585.1 Burkholderiales bacterium | reverse complement strand
CACCTGCCAGCAACGACAAGCCCCGTGCATTTAGAGGCGTTTCCAGAAGTATGGCGGCCATCCGTAAATCGGCTTCGCTATGCATCAAATCGTGAAAATCGGGCAAATGTTTTAATAAATCGTGCTTGGCCGGATCAATATATTGCGTTTGAAAATTAGGGGGCAAGGTAATTGCGGCCAACCAAATCAATCGGTAGCCCGGTTCAGGGCGGCGGACCACCCATTGCACCGAGCGTATCTTCGTGTGCCGCTAGCCGTCCCGTCGTCGCCGCAGTGACGACCAGATCAGAGCTGCCGATGTCATCTGTCCATCTCCATCGCGCGCGTGTTTTTTCCGCAGCCAGGATTACCAGCGATTTCAGCAGCGAACTTTCTTCGAGCGAAAGGTTGTAAGCGCTGAGCGCGAGGCTGTTCATTTTTTACCTAAACTATAAATAAGATATTTCTGCATTTTGCGTCATTGCATCATTTTGAACGGTTCAGGATTTGTTTTATGGCGGCGATATTGCGATGCGTTGTAGAGGTTGCTGCATCCATGCCTTGGAAGTCAAACAATTTTTATGCAAGACCTATCAATTTCGTCTCCAGACATTTCAAATAGATTTCGGCACTTGGAGCTGACTTTGCATGCTGCGCCTGCCAAATCATTTCAGCCAGGCAGTCCATTATTTCGTGTTCCGCTTCAAGGTCTGAGCCTAGTTTGGCCATCAATTTTTGATGCGCAGCTTTGATGCCACGTGGCTGATCTATCGCGATTTGCTCCTGAATTGCCAGGTGCATCGACAAATGCAAAAAAGGATTGGTCTCTCCAAATTCAGGTGCATAGTCGCGATCAGCAAAGTGATCGCGTTGCTCCAGCAACAGATGATATTCGGGGTGGCGACCGATGATACCGACCGCGATGGTTTCAAGCGCCGAGAGCGGATTATGTGGCTCGCGCGCATTGTATTTGCGCCAAGCTTCAAATAAAAAATCACGTGCCTGATCGCGGGAAGGGTTGAACATTATGCGTTTGTGCCTCGCGTCGCCTCGCGAAGTGAAGCGCGGTCCTTGAACCCGCAAAGATCAAACACCACACATTCGCCGCATTTGGGCTTGCGCGCGACACAGGTGTATCGGCCATGCAGAATTAGCCAATGATGCGCGTGTTGCATGAATTCCTGTGGAATGTTTTTGTACAGCTTCATCTCCACCGCCACCACATCTTTGCCCGGGGCTAACCCCATTCGATTTCCGATGCGAAAAATGTGGGTGTCCACGGCCATCGTGGGCTGGTCAAATGCAATATTGAGCACCACGTTAGCCGTCTTGCGGCCCACGCCAGGCAAGGCTTCCAGCGCCTCACGCGTATTGGGCACTTCGCCGCCATGCAGCTTAATCAACAACTTGCAGGTGGCCATGACGTTTTTTGCTTTCATGCGAAACAGGCCGATCGTCTGCAGATATCCCAACAGTTTTTTATCGCCCAGTTTGACGATTTTTTGCGGCGTGTTGGCGACCAGAAATAGTTTTGCGGTTGCGACGTTTACGCCTTTATCGGTGGCTTGCGCGGAAAGTATCACGGCAATCAGCAATTCAAACGGCGTCGAATATTGCAAATCTGATTTAGGATGCGGGTTGAGTTCTTGCATGCGCCGAAAAAATTCGTGGCGCTGCTCGGGTTTCATAAGAGCCATGGATGGAAAACTCGTTGCGAAATTGGTCGGGAAATTTATGCGGAAATGTGTTTTAAAGCGCGTTCTAAAGCTCGCGTTTTGAAGCGTGTTTAAAATTTCACGCAAGAATTGATTAAAAAAATTTGTTGAAGGTCAAGCCTAGAGCGCCGCGCGCTCTTTGGCGGCTAGCAATTCGTGGCGTTCGCGAGCATCGCGCAGAATGCGAAAATTGTGAAAGCGAAATCGCTCACGCGCCAGAGTTGTATCGACGGGCAACGAAAAGTTCTTGTCCTCGACCATTGTTATGCAGTCTACCGGACAAGGCGGAATACACAACTCACAGCCCGTACAAAGCGACGCAATGACGGTATGCATGAATTTGTTCGCACCAATGATGGCGTCTGTCGGGCAGGGCTTCAAGCATTTGGCACAACCGATACAAGCGGCTTCGTCAATGACGGCAACGCGATGCTGCACATGGGTGCCGCAAGAAGCATCAAGCGGCATGGTGGGCTGGCTTAACAAGGCGGCAATCGCGGCGATGCCTGCATCACCCCCGGGCGGACAGCGATTAATTGCTACCGCATTATTGGCGATAGCTTCCGCATAGGGCATACACCCGTCATAACCGCATTTGGTGCATTGCGTTTGCGGCAGGAGTGCATCGATTTTTTGGGCGAGCGTGATCACGTTTGGGGTCACTTTTCCATGCGCTTAGCAGGCAAACAGGATGGCATCAAGATTTCTCAAGGGTAAATTTAATTCAGCCGCGACCGCGGCATGGGTAACGTGTCCACCATGAATTTGCAAGCCTTTGCTGAAACCCTCATTGTCCCGCATTGCCCGCAACAGACCATGGTTGGCGAGCGATGTTATGTAAGGAAGTATGGCGGCTGAAAGCGCCATACTTGCCGAGCGTGGAACGGCTGCGGGCATATTGGCAACGCAATAGTGAATGATGCCTTCGTCAACGTAAGTGGGTACGGAATGGTAAGTGGGACGCGACGTTGCCGAGATGCCCCCGCCATCGATACAGATTTCGACCAGCACGCCGCCTCCTTCCATCGCTTTAATATCGGCTCGCGTCAAGAGCTTGGGTGTAGTCGCGCCAGGGACGTTAACCGCCGCAATAACCACATCACTGACGCGAGCCAACTGCGCAACTTTGATGGCATCACCATCAAAAATCTCGATTGTCAGCGGATTCAGTTGATTGTCATGGCGAACCATGGAGGCCAATGCAAACGATGTAGGGCCGCGCACCACCACGCTCACTTTTGCGCCTGATCGTGCCGCAGCCAACGCGGCTGCCCGCCCCGCTACGCCTGCGCCCACCACCAATACGCGTGCGCTTCGCATCAGCACGCCCTTTCCGCCGTGAGGCACCATCAGTAAATTTGCCGCTACAGTGACCGCAAGTTCGCCAGCGATTTCCGACATGGGTGCCAGGATAGGCAGCTTTCTGTGCCGATCTGCAACTGTTTCAAAGCCTATGCCAGTAATGCGGCCATCCAGCAGCTCCCGCGCCATTCGATGGTTGGCGGCCAGATGTAAAAACGAAAACAGCATGCCACCGCGACGAAGATGTTGCCATTCGTCGGTCTGAATTTCTTTTACTTTCACGACCAGATCCGCGTCATAGGCATGCGCCGCAGACGGAACAATTTGCGCGCCGCCATCGGCATAAGCGCGGTCGCTAAATCCCGCACCATCGCCTGCGGTAGTTTCAACTTTAAACGTGTGGCCACCGATGACGAGCGCATGAACGGCATCGGGTGTCAGCGCGATACGGCGCTCGCTGTCTTTGATTTCTTTTGGCAGGCCAATAATCACGCAGGCGATCTTATCTGAACGTGCCGCTAATTCAACTGAATGTCATTTTAGCGCCAGCGCACAATCCCGAATCAATTGCGGCCCACGATAAATAAAACCGGTATAAATCTGTACCAGCGATGCGCCGGCATTTATTTTTTGCCGCGCATTCTCGGCGCTCATCACGCCGCCCACGCCGATGATCGGCAAATGACCTTTCAATGCTTTGTTCATTTGGCGCAAGACTTCAGTTGATGGCGAGAACACGGGTTGTCCGGACAATCCACCTGCCTCTGCTGCATGTTTGTGCCCGCGCACCGCGTCGCGCGAAATAGTCGTATTGGTCGCGATCACGCCGTCAAATCCATACTGCAAAAGCAAGCCCGCAATATCTTTAATGGCTGCGCCATCAAGATCAGGTGCAATTTTGAGCAGCAGCGGCACTAGTTTCTTGTGTTTTTTAACTAATTTACGCTTTTCGGTTTGCAGCGTAGACAGCAGTTTTTCCAACTGGGCCGCGGCCTGCAAATCACGCAAACCCTTGGTATTCGGTGAAGAAATATTGACTGCCACATAGCTGGCTTGAGGGTAGACGCCGCGCAGACAGATTACGTAATCATCGACCGCGCGCTCTATTGGAGTGTCGAAATTTTTGCCAATGTTGAGCCCGAGCACGCCTTTGTATTTTGCGCGCTGTACGTTTTCTAAAAAGGCATCCAGCCCGCCATTGTTAAAGCCCAGCCGGTTGATCAAGGCCTCGTGTTCGGTTAGTCGAAACATACGTGGTTTTGGATTCCCCGGCTGCGCCCGGGGTGTGACCGTGCCGACTTCGATAAAGCCGAAGCCCAGCGCGGCCATTGCATCGATATATTCACCGTTTTTGTCGAGACCTGCGGCGAGACCGACCGCATTATCGAATTGAAGGCCAAATACTTCACGGGGCGCATGCACCCGTGAAGCCAAGAGGCCCGCCAGGTGCGCGGTTTCAAGCGTTTTCAGGCTGTGAAGCGCGACGTTGTGGGCGACTTCCGGATCTAGTTTAAAAAGTGCTGCACGGGCCAACGGGTAGAGTGGAGAAAGTGGAAACGAGAAGTTCATGTCATCATTTTAACCAACCTAGCGCCGATTTTCGGCTTTTTCTGTCCGCGCGCTTAAAACACCGTGGTTAAACTTTTTAGCTAACGCCTACTTAATTGAGGCGTTATCGCTTTGATCGGGTTACTGCGCCAACACCCATTTTGTCAAGGTCAGCGCATCCTCATCTGACACGCCTGTGTTTGGCGGCATGGGAATGACGCCCCACACACCGGAGCCGCCTTTTTTAACTTTCGCAGCGAGCATGGTGTCCGCGCTCTTTTGACCTTTGTATTTGGCGGCAACGTCTTTGAACGCGGGTCCTACCAATTTTTTATCGATGGCATGGCATGAATTACACCCTGATTTTTTTGCAAGCTCTTCTGAGGCATGCGCTGCGCCCGAAATGACAAGCGCCGCAGTGATGGTAAGAGCTGCGATATTTTTGTTGATCATGCGGGTTCTCCAAAAATCAAAATTGAAATCGAATTGTACGGCTCGGGATACGTTTTATGTTACCCACGATAGTAACGCGCTGCGCCGAGATTGGTTGTCTTGGGTGATTCTTAGGTGATCTGGGCAGTTTTAAGGTGGTTTTGTAGTACGAGGCTCGCGGATGGGTTTGCTATTCACGAGCATAAAAATGCCCGAACGTGGCTGACTTGACGACTATTTTGTTTGGTGGCCACGCCGCCAAGGCGACCGCTCATGTTGGCACCAGCAGATTCACTGCTACTATCTTGTTATGAATCCGCAAGCATCATTATCAGGCAAGGCTTTCGATAAAGCAGGTGCCGGGCTCAGGAGCCTACGGCACCTCAATCGGGTGATACTTGGCTGGTTGGCGAGGGCAAGGCACACACTTCATTTCGCGGCAATGATGCTGTCGCTGGTGATCTCGCCGTCGACATACCGGCACGACAATCGTGATGCTATTGCGAGGCAGCTGGTGACCGGGCTGGGCGCTAATCTGTTATGGTTTACCGTGCTATGCGCGCTGGTCAGCGTGGTGCTGATTCGTATCGTGGTCGTCACGGCATTGGGCTACGGTTTATCAAAATTTGCGCTGGAGATGGTGGTTCGCGTGCTGGTGCTTGAGCTTATTCCGCTCACCGCGGCGGTGTTTGTAGCGCTACGCTGCACCTTACCTGATGGTGTCGAACTAGCTGAAATGCGCAGGCGCGGTGATTCGCAATCCTTGCAAGGTCAGCCACTAGAGGCGATGCAGCGCGAGGTTTTGCCCCGTGTCATGGCGGGTGTATTTTCAGTGCTGATGTTGGCGGCGGTGAGCTGCGTGATGTCGTTGGGTTTAGCTTATCTGAATATTTATGGGTTCACGCCGTGGGGTTTTGCGGGCTACACGCGAGTGGTAGGCCAGGTGTTCAGCCCTGCCGTTTCGATCATTTTGGTAATGAAAACGCTGGCGTTCAGTCTTGCGGTGTCGCTCATCCCGATGGCCTCTGCCGTTTACGATAACGTTGATACCGTGCTGCAAGGCCGCTCGAAGGCGGCACGCGAACTGGCCAGCATGGTAAGGCTGTTTTCGGTAATTTTGCTGTTTGAGGTGGCGTCGCTTATGTTTAACTATTACTAAGTTTTTGGCCTATGAACGAAACCCCTGCTGAACAACCCGTGGTCGTCAATGGTTCATCCAAGATTCAATTTAAAGCGGCGTTGCTGCTGCTATTGATGATATCGCTGGTAGGCGGCTCGATTGTTTATTTGATGTATGCACGAGGCGTGTTCGAGGCGACACAAAAACTCGTGCTGGTGGCTGATGATTCCGAAGGTGTGGTGGTCGGTATGGATCTGACTTTTTCCGGCTTCCCGGTGGGTCGTGTCAGTCAAATCGAATTAAGCCCGGAGGGCAACGCCAGAATGATTATGGAAATCCCCCGACGAGACGCTCACTGGCTGCGCACTAGCAGTATTTTCACACTTGAGCGCGGGCTGGTGGGGAGCACACGCCTGCGCGCCTACAGCGGAATTTTGACCGATCCCGCGCTTGAGGATGGTGCGACGCGGACGCTGTTGGTTGGCGATGCGAGCGCAGAAATTCCCAAACTGGTCGCATCCGCCAAGGAGCTTATTCAAAATTTAAAAGCGTTGACCGCTGCTGATTCTTCCCTCGACGTCAGTTTGGGGAATGTTAAAACGCTCACCGATAAACTTAACGGCAAAGGCGGTGCGCTCGGGGCAATTTTGGGCGATGAAAAGCACACGGAAAAGCTCCTGACCGCGCTGGATCGCGCCAATGCGCTGCTCGCAAAAGTGGATAGCCTGGCCGCCAAAGCAGATACCCAGGTTTTCGGCCCTAGCGGCGTGATGAAAGATGCACAGGCCACCGTCGTGCAGCTCAATGCGCTCCTTATTGATGCAAGAGCGAGCCTGAAAAAAGTCGATGCGGTATTAGTTGAGGCGCAAGCCGTGGGTGCCAATGCAAAAGCGGCCACCACGGATCTTGGGGTGTTGCGTGTGGATGTCGAAACCAGTTTGCGCAAAGTTGATCATTTGATAAACGAGATCAATCGCAAATGGCCGTTTAAGCGCGATGCGGAGCTGAAATTGCCATGAGGACTTGCCATAGTCAAACTCAGCGCATTCTGGGGTTCAAGGCATTTGATATTTCAGTGCTCGCCATATGTTTCTTGTTGGGACTGACGGCCTGCTCCAGCACGCCGCCTCAACCTGATTGGCAATTGAATGCACAAGGCGCAATTGAGCGCTCGATCGAAGCCTATCTGATCGGTAATTCCCGAGTGGAAGCGCAGGAATTCGCCCGAGCCAAAAGTGAGGTAGCCCGCACCGGTCGCGCTGATTTACTGGCACGTGTTGAGCTGATGCGCTGTGCGGCGCTGATGGCAAGCCTCGTGCAGGCGCCTTGTGAGGGATTTGAAAAACTGCGCGCTGATGCGGCAGAACCAGAACGGGTTTACGCCGATTATTTACGCGGGCAGATTCAGGCCAAGGACGTCGCGCTACTGCCGTTGCAACACCGTGCCGTGGCGAATGCACGTGGTGATGCAAACGTAAGCCAACTGTTGACGGCGATCGAAGACCCGCTCTCCAGGCTGGTTGCTGCCGCCGTGTTATTTCGCCGCAGCGAAGCCAGTCCAGCCGTATTGGCACTAGCGACTGAAACAGCATCATCACAGGGCTGGCGTCGCCCATTGCTGGCATGGTTGGGGGTGCAGCTTATACGTGCTGAGAAAGCAAACGATTCGATAGAAATTGATCGGTTGCGGCGGCGAATTTTAGTAGTGCAAGGGGAGGCCGCCGTTAAGAAGTGATGCTGCGAGCTACCGTTGCAAATCAAACCGATCCGGCAACACCGGGTCCCCCGGCTGGCGGTTCAACTCCAGCGTTTCCTGAATACGCGTTCTTGCGATAATGAACGGCGATGCCTTGGCGGCCTGGCCCA
>JAYVYF010000039.1:0-5960 GCA_043784585.1 Burkholderiales bacterium | reverse complement strand
TGCCGAATCCACTTCACACGCCAAGGCACCCGATCAAGTCTGGTGGTCTGACATCACGTATTTGTGGACGCGTGAAGGCTGGCTGTATGTGTGCGCCGTTCTCGATCTATTCACCCGTCGGATCGTCGGCTGGGCCATAGAGGCACACATGACTCGTGATCTGGTGCTGGACGCATTGCCGATGGCCTATGCGACCCGCAAACCCGGGCCAGGACGGATCTTCCATTCGGATCGTGGGTGCCAATATGCCAGCCATGAAGTGCGTCACTGGCTGACTGCTATGACAACGCGTCGATGGAGAGTTTCTGGCATTCGATGAAAGTCGAAGAGACACACGGCCAGGACTTTGCCACCCGGGCCGAGGCAAAGCACTGCATGTTTGGCTACATCGAAGGCAATTGGTACGCCCCGAAGGAAGTCCCCTCGGGGGACAACACGACGCGGATGCATTCAGGTTTGGGCTATCAATCACCGGCGCAGTTTGAACATTCGCGTAACGCCGAATTGATCGAGGCCGCCCACGATGACTTACCCACAGCTTTACGCAACAAAAGCCAAGGCGCTCGGCCGCATAAAAGAGCTGCTTAATCCCTCAATGAAAAATGGACAGGATCAGGTGCGGCAAGAGTTTCATGGCTGGGTGTTGGCGCACTATGCGGTGCGGTGGTTGATGCATCAGGCAGCGACCGACTATGCGGTTACGGCGCGAAGTTTGTCGTTCACGGCGAACATGGCGTTACTAACGCGCGCGCAGCCCCAGTCCGGGACCTCCCCCTCCCCGCCCCCGGCGTGGCCTCGAAAGCGCAAGCGTTGGTTTAAGGCGCTGTTGAGAGAGGTGGCACGATTGCGGTGCGTGCAAGGCAAGGGATTGCACAAGCCAAGAATGCTGAAGCGCCGCCATTCCCCGTATGCCCGCCATGACCGAAAAGAACCGAGTAATGTTAACGTCAATTTCTGGCCGCAGCCGCTTGGGCCGCTCCCCGTGACGAAACGGAAAATCTATGGGAAATCTTCTTAACCGAACAGTATTGGGAACTGACCGCGTTTGCCTTTGCTGAAATCCTAGTGCGCTTTCATGGTGTCAGCTTGTCAGATATTTTGACCGCGCCTTGTTCGCGTCCCAATCGAACTGATAAACGGATTGGCTCACCGAATTTACTTAAATGGCAAATCGCTTCAAACCACAAACCCCTTCAACTTCTTCTTCACCGCGACATTCTTCAGCTTCACATATTTCGGCAGTCCATCCTCATAGGGTGGATACGCTTCGCCCGAGATCAGCGGCTGCAAATAATTACGGCATTTCTGGGTGATGTGGAAGCCATCGGCGGTGATGAAATCGCGGGGCATTTTCTTTTCGTGGTTGGCAACTTGGGCTAGAGGTGCGGCGATGATTTCCCATTTGTAGGGTTTGCTGGTGATACGCTTGACGGCTGGCATCACACCGTTCATGCCTTTGACGGCGAATTCCACTGCCGCTTTGCCGAGCGCGTAGGTTTGCTCGACATCTGTTTTTGAAGCGACATGGCGGGCGGCGCGTTGCAAATAATCGGCGACGGCCCAATGGTTTTTGAGTTTTAATTCGCGACGTACTAAATCGGCAATGAACGGCGCGACGCCTCCCAGCTGCGCATGGCCGAACGCATCCACCAAGCCGGACTCAGAAACGAATTTTCCATCTTTGCCGCGAATGCCTTCGGACACACCAATCGCGCAATAGCCGTCTCGTTTGACCACTTGGTCGACGCGCTTGATGAATGCTTTGGGATCAAACGTGATTTCGGGAAACAAAATAATTTGCGGTGCGGGCATGTCTTTGGTTTGCGCAAGGCCGGTGGCGGCGGCAATCCACCCTGCATGGCGGCCCATCACTTCGAACACAAAAACCTTGGTCGAGGTTTTTGACATCGACGCGACGTCCAGACCCGCCTCGCGCATGCTCACCGCGACGTATTTGGCGACCGAACCGAAACCGGGCGAGCAATCGGTAATCGGCAAATCGTTATCCACGGTTTTGGGCACGTGGACGGCGATTAGCGGATAGCCCATTGAGTCGGACAGCTGCGAAATTTTCAGGCAGGTATCAGCCGAATCACCGCCGCCGTTATAGAAAAAATAGCCGATATCATGCGCTTTGAAAACTTCGATCAGACGCTCATATTCGCGGCGGTTTTCGTCGACACTTTTAAGCTTGTAGCGGCACGAACCGAATGCGCCCGCGGGCGTGTGGCCGAGCGCTTTGATGTTCGCCAGCGGCTCTTTGGAGGTATCAATCAAATCTTCGGTCAGCGCGCCAATAATGCCATTGCGCCCGGCATAAACTTTGCCGATTTTTTTCGGATATTTGCGTGCGGTTTCGATGACTGCTTGCGCTGAAACATTGATGACAGCGGTGACGCCGCCCGATTGGGCGTAGAAGGCATTTTTGATCATGATTAAAAATGAAAGAAACGATTAAACAAGTGCTGCAAAAATTTTCTCGCGAATTTCTTCCACTTTACCGACGCCTAAAATTTTCATGTATTTCGGCGCATGGCTGCGGTTCGATTTCGCCCAATCGCCATAGTAGGAAACCAGCGGCTCGGTTTGTTCGTGATACACGTCCAGGCGCGTTTTAACGGTGGCTTCTTTGTCGTCATCGCGCTGGATCAAATCTTCGCCGCTCACATCGTCTTTGCCGGCAACTTTGGGTGGATTAAATTTGATGTGGTAGGTGCGCCCCGACGGCAAATGCACGCGGCGACCCGACATGCGCTCGATAATTTCGCGATCGTCCACCGCGATTTCGACCACGTAATCGAGCTTTATGCCGGCCGATTTCATGGCGTCTGCCTGCGGAATCGTGCGCGGGAATCCATCAAATAAAAATCCTTTTGCGCAATCCGCTTCGGTGATGCGTTCTTTCACCATCGCAATGATGATGTCATCCGATACAAGTGCGCCCGCATCCATGACTTTTTTCGCTGCCACGCCGAGAGCAGAGCCGCTCTTGACATGCGCGCGCAGCATGTCGCCCGTTGAAATCTGCGGGATGCCAAATTTTTCTTTGATGAACGTCGCCTGTGTGCCCTTGCCTGCACCAGGCCCTCCTAGGAGAATTAACCGCATTTTGGGTCAACCTTTATTATTGTGGTGAATCGTATTGGATACCGCGAAGCTTGAGTTTAACTGGTATTTCTCACCTATCGTAGAGCCCTACCCCACCAATTTTCGCACCCGCACCAAATCCTCGGCTGTGTCCACGCCGGGTGCAATCGCCCCGGCCCACGGCAGTACCGCAATTCGATAGCCGTGATACATCGCCCGCAATTGCTCCAGCGCCTCCCATTGCTCCGTCGGCGCGGGAATTAGCGCGGCATAGCGCTTCAAGAACGCGGCGCGATAGGCGTAGATGCCGATGTGGCGCTGCGCGATAAAATTTTTCGGCAGTGTTGTCTGATCGAGCGCGAACGCATCGCGAGCATAGGGCAACGGCGCGCGGCTGAAATAATGGGCATAACCATCAATATCGGTCACCACTTTCACCACGTTTGGATTGAAGAATTCGTTTGCGTCCGTGATCGAATGCGATGCCGTGGCGATCGCGGCATCGGGCTTGGCGGCGAGTGTTTCTGCGACCGCGCGAATGAGTTCCGGCGCGATCAGCGGCTCGTCTCCTTGCACATTGACCACCATGGCGTCATCCGCCAATTGCAATTGCGCAACCACCTCGGCGATACGGTCAGTGCCCTGCGGATGGTCGGCGCGGGTGAGTAGCGCTTGCACGCCATGTGCTGAGCATGCCGTCAGCACATCGGCGTGATCAGTCGCCACCCAGACGTCTTTAGCACCTGATAGCGCGGCACGTTCAGCCACCCGCACCACCATCGGCTTGCCACCAATATCGGCAAGCGGCTTGCCCGGCAGACGGGTCGACGCGAACCGCGCCGGAATGACGACGATAAATTCAATGCTCATTTTATGCGTCAAGCCATTTTGATCCGGAACGCGTCTCTAAACTTCTTCGCTATCCAGCAGCGCCCTCGCCTCATCAACCAGCATCACCGGAATGCCATCGCGAATCGGGTAGGCAAGCCGGGCAGAGTTCGAAATCAGCTCGGTCTTGTCACGTGACATTCTGAGCGGTCCTTTGGTCATCGGACAAACCAGTATTTCCAGCAGCTTTGGGTCTAGGGCCATAGTGTGATCAGTTCGCATTTTCAGTCGGATTTAGCAGCGGCGATTGCAATCAAATGTTGCAAAATAAAATTATCAAATTCAGGCGGCAGCAGCGCGTCGACGCGCATTGCGATCATACGACTATCCATGAACGACTTGCACTTTACCGCGTCTTTTTCAGTCATCAGAATGATATCAGCGTCAGGCAGCGTTAGCTCGGCCGGTGTGAACGCATGATGATCTGAAAACGGGTGAGTGGCCGCGCAGTGCAGCCCCAGGCGGCCTAGATGATCGAAAAAACGTTGTGGGTTGCCGATACCCGCCACCGCATGAATTTTTTTGCCAAACATCTGCGTTTGAAAATCTTCTATCGACACACCTTCTGTCGCGGTCAGTTTTCGGAATATTTCTCGGCCCAGGTTCATGCGGAACACGGGCGGACCATATTGCTCAAGATTCAGGCCGATTTTCGGCACACCGTTGACGATGATGCAATCCACCGTTTTCAATCGCGTGACTGATTCGCGCAGCGGTCCGGCGGGAATCAGATGCTGATTACCAAACCCGCGCGCGCCATCGACCACGGCAATTTCGATATCGCGACCCAGGCGATAGTGTTGCAAACCATCATCGCTGACGACGACAGTGGTCTCGGGATAACGCTTCAGCAGCGCCGCCACCGCCGCTACCCGATCCGGATTCGCAAACACGGGCACCACTAATCGTTGCGACATAAGCATCGCTTCGTCGCTGGCCGTAATGGTGCCTCGCTGCGGATTCAGTACCGGGATCGGCGGAGTAAAGGTGCGTGGCGGCACGCTTGACTGCCGGTAGCCACGCGTCACCACACCCGGATGCTGATTCGACTTTTCGAGTAACTCGGCAATTGCAATCACCAGCGGTGTTTTGCCGGTACCACCCGCACTGATGTTGCCAACAATGATGACCGGCACACCGACAGTAGTTATTTTTGAAATGCCGGCGCGAAAGAAAAATCGGCGGATTGCAGTGATTAACGCAAACAACCACGAAAGCGGTCGAAAAATAATTTGCCAGATCGATCCCTGCTGCCACTCTTGGACCATAAATGCTTCAAACTGCGCTCTCATGGCGGGGTTTCAATCCAAAATGCGCAAAACGAAGCGTGCAGTTAATTCGCTGTTTTTGCTTGCGTTGTAAATGAAATCTTGGTGAAACCCAGCGTGCGCGCAGCTTCCATGATGTTAATGACGGCTTGATGGGTCGCGCCCGCATCCGCGCCGATCGCGATCACCGGGTCTTTCATGTTGCCACTCGCGGCGGCTTCTTTGAGCGCGTTTGCCAGTGAATCAATGCCGTTGAACCCGATGGGTGCGCCGTTAATGGTGTATTTGCCATTCGCATCCACACCAATATTAATCAGCTGCGGTCGATCCGGCGCTTTCTCGGCCGTGGCTTCAGGCAAATTAATTTGCAGTTCGGCGTATTTCGAATATGTGGTCGTGACCATCAAGAAAATCAAAATAACCAGCAAAAGATCGATCAGCGGGATGAAGTTGATTTCGGGCTCTTCGCGCACCCGGCCACGACGGAAATTCACTTGCGGTCACCGTGCAGCGTTTCAACCAGTTTGATGCCTTGCTGCTCCATATCGATCACCATCACATCAACTTTGCCGCGGAAATGTCGATAAAAAACCAGCGCCGGAACGGCCACGGCAATACCTGCCGCGGTGTTGTAAAGCGCGACTGAAATACCACGCGCTAATTGCGCAGGATTTTGTCCGCTTGCAGTGGATGCACCAAAAATATCGATCATGCCGA
>JAYVYF010000038.1:0-5369 GCA_043784585.1 Burkholderiales bacterium | reverse complement strand
TCAAGGTGCCACACGAGTATCACGGCTTTAAATTTTCAGCAATTCAAGTTTCAATAAAAAGGCGCCTTCGGACGCCTTTTTGTTTTTATAGACATATTTCTGCAGCGTATTCTGCTTGAGCCTGAGCCACGCTGACTTTCGCCGAATGCCACGCTGTAATAGCCCTGAAACACGTTAGACTCTCGCCTATGCTTCTGCCTGAATCCGTCCTCCACCAACCTGCCGCACCCGGCATAGCACCTAAATTGCGCGTTCCCGACACCCGTAAATTTATTCGCGCAATCCGCTGGACACGCCTGTTCATTCACGTTGGCTGGGCGTTGGCGCTCGCAGCAGCGGTGTTTCCGCGCGTCTCGACAGCCACTCGCGCTCGCCTCACCCAGCGCTGGTCGGCCAAGCTATTACGTATTCTCAATATCGTCTTGTCGGTTCACGGTGCACGGCCCGCCGAGGATGCGCGTAATCTGATCGTCGCCGCAAACCACGTCTCGTGGCTCGATATATTCGTCATCAATTCAGCGCAACCCGCGCTCTTTGTGGCGAAATCCGAAATCCGCGATTGGCCGCTGGCGGGCTGGCTGTGTGAACGATCCGGCACTATTTTTGTACGGCGCGCCAAGCGCAGCGATACCGGCCGTATCAATATCGAAATGCGCGATACCTTAGCCACCGGGGCGACGATCGGCCTGTTTCCCGAAGGCACCACCACCGCAGGCGACCGATTATTGAAGTTTCATTCCTCGTTGTTTGAGCCTGCCGTCGTGTATGCGGCTACCGTCGCGCCGGTGGCAGTTCGCTATCTGAGCAGCAAGGGCGAGCCCGATGATGCGGCGGCTTATTACGGCGATATTAGTTTTTCAGATTCCATTCGCCAAATCATTGGCCAAAAGTCCATGATCGCCGACATCACCTTCGCCCCCTCCATTTACGCAGGCGGGATCACCCGTCGTGTGCTGGCGCAAAAAAGTGAAGCCGCGATTGCGGCGATCCTAAATGTGCCGCTGCCGGATGAGCATCAGCGGTTTGGGGCGGGAGACGAGTAAACCAAGGTGACGCGCAGCGCGTGGCGGTTAACTCAACGCATCGTTAATGGCTGCCATCTGCCTGAATCCGGTGTAACACTCGCCCCGTTACCCGGTGGGTATCATCAATCATCACCGACAGATCCACCAGATAGCCCCACGTATCCTGATAGCGATAATCCCAGGCGGTAGCGTGCAGATTTTCGAAGCGCACCCGCGCAAACGGCGGTCCAATCGCCGCCAGCACCTCGTCGCCGGTCGAGCCTGCGGTCAAGGTTTGAATCTGATCATCTGTCAGTACATTGCGCACCCGCGTCACCACCCCGTCGCGATTAATACTGACGGCCATCGTCGTGGTGCCCAGCGGGCCAGAGGGATAAAACCATTGCACGCCTTCACCGGTTTGAATAATTAGCGCGGGCTCGCCGAGCTTTTCACGTACGTCTGGCACCAGCATGCCCGGCTGCGGCATCGTCGCGCAGCCGCTGATCACGCCGAGCAGTACGCCGAATATAGAAAAAGTACAAAACAGACGAAATTTATGGGGGAGCGAAATCATGTTCGAGGCCTTTCCTGATGAAAGCAATAGCTGTTGAGAGCGCGGACACTGGCGTCGAAAAGCTGGACACTTACAGAAAGGAGCTTGAATCGCCTCACGCCATAAATAAGATTATTCTATACGAAACAACAAGTTGGCTTGTTGGCACAACGCTTGCTCATGTGGAAGCAGAACTAAAGACATAGACGACCGACTTCGATGAAAGTTACCGCTCAAATTGCCATGGCGATTGAGCAGGCCGTCGAAATATCAAACTTAAAAGCACCGCGCACACTCACCCTAGTATTTACCGGAGATGGCAGACATGACAACCCCCATGAAATTAATGAAAAATCAGCAATCGGGCTTCACGCTGGTTGAGATCGCCATTGTGCTGGTTATTATCGGCCTGTTGCTCGGCGGTATTTTAAAGGGCCAAGAGCTGATCAATAGCGCAAAAGTAAAGAATCTGGCGCAGGATTTTAAAACCGTGCCGCTTTATATTTACGGTTATCAGGATCGATTTAAGGCGTTGCCGGGCGATGACAAAAATGCGGTTACTAACCTGCCAGTACAAACGCCGGCTGCGTTGGCCGGAAATAGCAATGGTGTAATTGAGGGATTGTGGAACGCCGAAGACGGAACAAGTGAATCGGCGATTTTTTGGCAGCATGTTCGTGTCGCAAATTTTGCGCCAGGCCCGACAGCGATAGCTGATCCAAACTATTATCCGAAAAATGTTGAAGGCGGGCGTGTAGGCATTACGAGCAACACCGGAGTAACGCAGCAGCCGATTAGTGGAATGTCCGGCACCTATGTGTTTTGTTCTGCCGGTTTGCTTGGCAAATATGCAAAACAACTCGACACCACATTAGATGATGGTAATACTGCGACTGGCTCGATTCGTGTAGTTAACAATGGTGCGGCTCCTGGCTCCCCAGCTCTGCCAACAACGGGAACAGGGGCAACAACAAGTTACGTTGACGATGCTGCGTCCTATACCGTTTGCATGGCATTTTAAGATTGTGTGACTATGAAAGCCCGCTTCGGCGGGCTTTTTTATTTTTCAAAATTAACCCTGTTACTGGCGTGCCTCACCACTATAAAATTCCCCAAACGCCGCGTCCCGCCTAGACTTTCAATTTCCTACGCTAGCCCTGCAACAATCGCATCTCTGCTTTCGCCAATGCCTCTGGCGTCCCGGCCAATATCAGCACATCGTCAACGTCGAGACGCATTTCCGGTGAGGGGCTGGCATCGCGCACGCCGCGTCGCCGTAGCGCGGTGACATCCACCCCCAACTCGTCGAGTTTGAGCGCTTCCAAGCGCCTGCCGACCGCCGCCGCGCCACTATCGATCATCACTGACTGCAAGCGCGGCTGCAATGCATCAAGCGCGCCGTCATCCACGTCGGTCGCACCGGTAAAAAATCCGCGCATCAGCTGATAGCGCTCACTGCGCACCGTGCGCAACCGTAACAACACCTTGTTCAGCGGCACGCCCATCAGCAGCATGGTTTGCGTGGCCAGCATCAGCGAGCCTTCGATCACCTCGGCGACAATCTCGGCGGCTCCAGCGGCTTTGAGCTTTTCCACGTCGGTATCGTCAAAGGTACGCACGATCACCGGCACGTCCGGTCGCAGCTCGCGCGCATGGGCCAGGATGGTCATCGCCGCATGGGTATCGGCAAAGCTGACCACCACGGCAGATGCGCGCGCCAGCCCGGCTGCGGTCAATACTTCTTTGCGCGCGGCGTCGCCAAACATCACCGAATCGCCGGCGGCGGCGGCCTGCTTCACACGCATCGGATCGGCATCAAGCGCGATAATGGAAATTTTCTCCTGCTCCAAAAATCGCGCCAGACTCTGGCCCGAACGCCCGTAGCCGCAAATGATGACGTGGCCGCGTTGCGCCATGGCGCGAATCGCCAGCTGCTGTAACTGCACGGCGCGCATTTCCCACTCGTTCGAGACCAGCCGCATGACAATTTTTTCGCTCTTGGCGAGCAGCAAAGGCGCAGCCAGCATCGACATCAGCATCGCCGCCAGCACCACTTGCAGCGCGCCTTCCGGCACCGCGCTGGTTTTGCCGGCCAGCGATAACAATACAAAGCCGAATTCGCCCGCCGGCGCCAATGCCAGCGCACAGCGCAGCGCCACCCCGCGTTCGTTTTTGAACACCAGCGCCAGCCCGGTGATGATCAAAAATTTAAGCAACAGCAGCGCAATCAATACCAGCAATACAATCGGCAGACGCTTGCCGACTTCATTAAAATTAAGCAACATGCCGATGGTGACAAAAAACAGACCCAGCAACACATCCCGAAACGGCTTGATGTAATCCTCGACCTGATAGCGGTATTCGGTTTCCGAAATCAGCATCCCCGCCAGGAACGCACCCAGCGCCAGCGACAACCCCGTCATCTCGGTCGCGAGCGACAGTCCGAGCGTGACCAGCAGCACCGCCAATACAAAAATTTCCGACGATTTCTGCGCCGCAATCAAACCGAACAACGGTCGCATAATGCGTTGGCCGACGACGAGAATCACCGTTAACGCTACCGCCGCTTTTAACAGCGCGACGCCAATTTCGACCGCAATTGCCTCGCCCGACAGCGCTAGCGCCGGCACCAGCACCAGAAGCGGAATCACCGCCAAATCCTGAAACAGCAGTACGCCCATGATCTGTTTGCCGTGTGGCGAATGCAGCTGGGTTTGTTCCACCAGCACCTTTGAAATGATGGCGGTCGAGGACATTGCTATCACGCCGCCCAGAATCACGCCAGTTTGCCAAGCCTGGCCTGCCATCAGCGCCACGCCAATCACCACCAGCATCGTCACCAACACCTGGGTGCTGCCAAAGCCGAGCACGATGTGTCGCATCGACACCAGTCGCGGCAGCGAGAATTCGAGGCCGATAGAAAACATCAAAAACACCACCCCAAATTCGCCCAAATAGCGTGTGCCCTCGGTGTTCGGAATGATGCCGAGCGCATGCGGCCCGATGACCGCGCCGACGATCAGATAGCCCAAAATCGGCGGCATGCCAAGGCGGCGAAACACGACTACCGTCACCACCGCGGCGGCGAGCAGAATGACAACAAGCAGCAGCGTGGTGTGGGTCATGGGCTGATCGGTGGCGGCAAGATATTTTTTTGTGGTGTTGGCATCAAGCACTCAATTACAATCTCATCATGAGTCTATTACATCCCCGTTCAATTGCCGATACCGCGCGCACATTAAAGTTGGCCCGCGAGACCCTCGAAATCGAAGCTGATGCGGTGCGTGATTTGGCCAATAAGCTGTCAAATAAGTTGGCCAGTACGTTAGGTGATGATTTTGTGGCCGCGCACAAGCTGCTATTCGAGGTCGCCGAAAACCGCGGCCGCGTGGTCGTGACCGGCATGGGCAAGAGCGGCCACATCGCCGGCAAGATCGCCTCCACCCTGGCTTCCACCGGCACGCCCGCGTTTTTTATGCATCCGGGTGAAGCCAGTCATGGCGACCTGGGCATGATTACCAAAGATGACGTGGTAATCGCAATTTCAAATTCAGGCGAGTCGGACGAAATCCTGAAAATTTTGCCGCAGTTGAAACGCCGCGGTACCAAAGTCATCGGCATTTCCGGCAAACCTGATTCCACCTTGGCCGCCGCGTCCGACGTGCATCTGAATGCCGCGGTGGAAAAGGAAGCCTGCCCGTTAAATTTAACGCCCACCGCCAGCACCACGGTGACTCTGGCGCTGGGCGATGCACTCGCGGTGACGCTATTGGATGCACGCGGATTTGGTGAGGAAGATTTTGCGATGC
>JAYVYF010000037.1:0-9965 GCA_043784585.1 Burkholderiales bacterium | reverse complement strand
TCCTGATGGGCGGTGGCGCAGAGGACGCGTTACGTAAACTTCGAGAATTGGTTAAAAAATTGGGGTTACATGAAGGCGAAGTAATATTTCCTGGTCATGTTCTCGATATTGATTTGGTGGCGCTTTATAACCTTTGCCACCTGTTTGTATTGCCTTCGCTGGCGGAGGGCTTCGGCCTGCCCGCATTAGAAGCGATGTCTTGCGGCACAGCCACCATTGGTTCAAATTTAACAAGTTTGCCTGAGGTCATTGGCTGGTCTGAGGCTCTGTTTGATCCCACCAATCCTAGCCTTATAGCCAAGAAAATCCATCAGGCGCTGACTGATTCGAGTTTTTTGCAAGCGCTTCGCGATCATGGTTTTAGCCAAGCAAAAAAGTTTTCATGGAAGCAAACAGCGGATCGTGCCTTTGATGCGTTTGAAGCCCAACACGCGCGAACTGCAGAAAGTAACGGTTATGACAGCCGCCAGTCAAACCTAAAAAGTAGGTCGGCTGCGCATCAACCTACGGCCTTTATCGCCCCAGAAAATGTAAGCGGCGTCGTCAGAAAAATTCTTGATTTAGATGGCGCGGAAAATCTGAGTAACGAACATATTCTGGAAATTTCAGAATCAATTGCGGTGAATCGGTCTGCTGTAGAAGCGCTGATTAGCGATAAACTTTCGGAGAAGGAAGGCGCTCTTCTGACATCTCGATAGCCTCTTCGTCACACACCACGGCATTTGCGCGCGCCAGCTCGCTCATGATCTCTTGCTGGTCTGTGCCATTGTCGATGCGAGCAGGGTTTTCGTTTGCGTAGCTCGATAGAAATATCCGCATGACATGATCGACACCCTCTTGCGTGATGGAGCGCAAATCAGTTTCAAAATATTGCCCGCGGTTGTAGTTGCCCGTAATAATTTCGTAGGACGGAAAGTAATCGCAATGCGCGTTCGCTTTTGCTATTTCGCCTGCAGCAGCTCTCAACACGGACTTGCTATAGGTGGTTGAGACGAGCACGTGCTGATGTTCATAAGTGGCGATTAATGGCACTGGCGACACGGTGAGAATGATCTTGGCGTTGGGATTGATCACAGCCAGCTTATCCAGGAAGTTCTGCAGGTCGGTTACAACGTCGCGCACGTCGAAATTCACAAACTCATAGCGCGCATGATCCATCTCGCCCGCCACCACGCCCGGCGCCAGCGGAAATACCGCGCCGTCCACAATATTGCGCCATGTCTCGGTCAGCCCCAGTGTGAATACGAATATATCGAGGTTCTCAAACATGTCGCGAACGGCCGTGAAATGGTCGTGACGTGATTGTTCCAACGCCTCAATTGACTCGAAACCATCAGGCTCGACTTGTGGACGGAATGGATCAACGAGTTTGCCGTCGCCACGCGTCCAGCTATTATCTAAGGGCGAGAAACGTCCATAGGCACGTTCCAGAAGTTGTATGAGCTGGCGCGCGGTGTAAAGGTTACCAAAGCGCGCAGAGAAGACCCCGAAGTTGCGATGCGCGGCTTCCTGCGCCGACATGGCGTCGCCGCCCTCGGTGACGTAGTAGTTGAACCCGTGCTTGGCCAGCGTTCGTGAAATATGTTGGGCAAAGCAGCTACCAGCGGTGGCCACCTTACCTTCGTGGTTTAAGGCAAAACCTGGGTGCACAACCGGATTTACAGCACTTGCAGGCAGGCGCTCAATGGCTCTGCGCCAAAACTGATAGTCCGGTAATCCGGCATAAGGGTTTGTCTTTTGCGCAGCAGGTTGCGCATTTAGAGGCGAACTTAAAACGGGGTTGTCCTCGCCTGCCGTGTTTTCTGGCGCAGCGGATGGGCGCGCACCCTTGATGTTCGCCAGAAGCTTTTCAAACCTGCTGGACGTCAGTCGATGACAGGTAAGTTCAGAACGATCATATTTTGAATAAGCTTCAAATGATTCGTCGATAAATTGCGCCAACGTCATCATCGGTACCGGCATGTCACGAAACTCAAAGGGTGTGGAGCGCTTGAAAAAATAGTGCCCTGGAAGTCCAAGCCGCGCGCCGATTTCTGGGTAAACCGGCCATACGTTTTCCGTATTCATTTCGTCATCTACGAACTCTTCGACGCCCGGAAGTGTGTTGATCCCCTCGCGCTCCAAAATTATGCGAGCTACATCCGCTAATGTATGCAATTTGGGGTGATTTAAAGAATACATCCAGCATCCCTGTTTTGACCATTTGTCAATCAAGGGCTCCAGCGGTATGCCAGTGGATTCACCTTCCTCTATCAGTAAGCGTTTGGCTGCCAACCAATAATCAAAATAGCCCAACGCCCGGTAGGTTTCCTCGCAAAACATGTTCAAAGTTTCAGCTTTTGTCAGCATGTTTTTCCAGCAGAAAAACACGATGGAGGATTGATAACCCCCCAATGGCCCGAGGATGTGGCTACCATCAGAATCCTCTACATAGTCTATGTCCGGATGAAACGCCGCAAAGCTGATTTTGGGAATGATTCTTACTTTTGCATAATCGGCTGGGTAAATCTGTTCCATAAGCTGGGGCGTTTTGCCATCATGGTGGACAAAAATGATGTCACTTTCGGTAATTAACTTTGTTAGCTCGACGTCGCGTGTTCGCAGCCGTTCGATAACGTCAGGTACTAATTCTAGGGCTCTCGTTTCGGCGCCCCCGGTCATTGCGCACATTAATCGTGCTAGACCACGGGACTGGCAGTTGCCTAGTACCAATAGCTTTTTGTTTGAAACGCTCGCGTGTGATAAACCGCCGATGTGCGCACTGTGAGCTGCTTTGTGATGTTCGACTACGGGTGCGAAAGGTAGTTTTATCGCAAGTTCTTGCGTGTGAGATAACTTGTGCAACATTCCTTGAAGATCACCCGCTTGGGTCAGAGCTGCCTTATATGCTAGCTTCCCATCAATGTCTGGTGCGCGCCCTAATATGCCTTTATACGCTGACTCAACAAGCTCATTTCCAAACAGTTTTACAAATAAGCGGAAACCTTTTGATTGAGATTTCTCTATTTTCATTTTGCTGCTCCAATCGCTGTTGATTGTCTCGGGCCAACATGACTCATCGCGCACGCAATTCAATGATTACGTTATTTGCGAAGTGAAGGTGGTTTACTCGATTGTTGCGCCATAAAATAGCGTCTTTCATAACATCACAAATCAGCCGCTGTCCCCAAAGACCAAATTTTTTGCAAGCACTACTGATCGAGCCCAGTGTGCCCATCCGCCATATTTAAGGTGGAGCTTCAAGAGACGTTTCATCATAGAAGTGTTTTTTGGAGAGAGTTGCAGCGCGTATTCCCCCGCAGAAATTGCCCCGAACGTATTCCCGAGAGCTTCATAAACTTTACATCGATGCAAGTGAAACTCGAATACATTATTGTCGATGTTTATAGCCTGTTCAATCAATTCCAGTGCACCGTTATAGTCAAGAAGACTGACGAGGTGTACGGATAACGAAGCCATTAAATGTGCCTCATTGTTCAGTTTCTGGCGGGCTTCATGCGCGACCTCAAGAGCCTTATGAAATCTACCTAAATTGTTCAGGACAATACTTTTTTGAAGCAGCAGTGCCGACACGTTTGGGTCGATCGCAAGGGCCCTTTCGATGACAAGTAATGCCGATTCATTTTTATTTTTAAGCGTGAGGCGCTTGGATAATTCATACAAATAAGTTTTTGAACGCATTCGGTGTGCATTAACCACGATGTGGTCTATTGAGCCATTTTTAAGTACGGATATCGCGAGCTTCTGAATTTGCCCGGTCTCTGCGAGGTAATATGCAGAGGGATGTCCGGCATAAGGTGTTGTAATTTCTACCAGCTGACCTTTACTAACCAACTCTCTTATCTTTTCAACGTGACGGCTGTCAGCAGTCTCTGGATCATATGCGATGAAATATTTACAGTCGGTGGCAATCGCCGTAGGATCAATGCGATGCTGAAATTGAATTCCTCTCGCAGCTTCCGCCCATCTTTGATCGTAGGGTTTGTCAATTTCAAATTGTGGGGAAAGTGCTAAAACAATATCGAGCTTTAAGGCGCGCGAAAATTGAATGGCGGCATAACCGCCCATGCTGCTCCCATATCCGACGCGTTTCATGTATTTGGTGGGGTAAGTCGAGATGAATCGCTCTACTAACGCAATATTTTCCAGCGATAGGTTTTGATACCACAGGTTTTTTGCTGATTTGATCGCGATAATATCAAAATCATTTCGCAGCAGCAGCTCGCCGCCATACCCAACGCCGTCGAGTGAGATTTCACCGTCCATTCCGAACGGCGTGAATGTAATAGCAATATTTTTGTTTGAACCCCCGCCCCATGAAAAGAAATCGATTGCGAGTTCTTCTGACCGGAAAAGTGTTTTTTCAGTAACAAAATTCATGGTTGCGAGTTACTGGCTGATTAGTGGTGTCTGTCGCTGGTCAAAGCGGATGTCAAGGTTCAAGCGAGATTGAAAATTTTATGTTTTTAATCGCGCTAAAAACGCTTGCCATTGCGGCAAAATTTTCTCAGGCATGTATTGGGCAGATACGGCAGCGCCCTTGAGCACAAGTTCAGCCCGTCGCGAATCTGCTGCAGGATCTACCACCCGCCCAATGGCAGCGGCAATATCGGGAGCCGAATAAGGCGTGAAATATTCAGCCGCGTCACCATACACGTCTCGATGTACAGGGATATCTGACGCTGCCACCGCGCCGCCGCAGCGCATGGCTTCGACACCCGAAAAATCAAAGCCTTCACCGAAGCTGGGGCAGATCGTGGCGCGGGCATGTTTATAAAGCAATCTCAATTCCGGTGCCGGTACGTCTTCCAGCATGAATACTTCGCCGCGTTCAAGCCAAGGGCGGAATTTTTTTACAATGGGTGCGTGATCCCAACCGAGCATGCCGACGACAACCAGCTTCAGTTTAGGAAAGCCCTCGGTGCGCATTTGTTCCCACGCTGAAAGTAGTGTGAGGTGATTTTTTCTGGGTTCTATCGTTGACACAATTAGAAGGTAGTCAAGGGCATCGGGCGCAGCGCTAGCGCCATCCTCATCGTCGATAGCGGTGGATTCGTTATGCGCTGCCGTAAGCGCGGTGCGCGGAAGAATGGCAAGTGACTTTTCAACCATCGCTGTCGCGGTCGTACGCTTTATTTCAATATTCGCATTTTGCCGCGTACGAATTATTTCGGGGATGCGAACTGGCGTTGAATCCTCATCAAAATAATGATGAGAAATCATATTATGAATGGTGATGGCACGCGCCTCAGCTTGCGGAAAAATCGAAATCAAATCACGTCGTGTCGCATCCGATACGCAGGCGAAATACGCGCCACTTTCGACGTTTTTCCGCAGCGCATTGTAGTGCGAGGCCTGATGATAAGCCTTGTCCGAAATAGTGTGCGGCATGAGTAGCGGGATGGCGTCGTGATAACGCACCACCAGCTTGGTGCGCGGCGATACGGTGCCCGGGTACGGTGTCTCGGCCACCATCACATCGAAGTCAGAGGTGTTGAGCCGCGGGTAAATGGCAACGCCGAATTTTTTTGTCGCAAGCGCGCAGGTTTGCATTACCGTCCATGGAATGCTGACGACGCGAAAGTTGGCTCTAGTGACGACCTCGAAATCTTCGAATGGCAGTGTTTTTGCGAAGAGTGCGCGCCAAATAAAATCGCGGAAGTGGGTCGTTTCAAACCGCGATAGCTGTTGTTGCCCACCGAATAAATTGGAAAGGATTAGCTCAGCCGAGGCAACGGCGTAGTCCAGACTTTCACCCAGCTTTTCGTAAAATTTTGGTCGCGGGTTCGGGCTTTGTTGCAGCGATATCACCACGCGCGACAGCCGGTTGATACGCTGATCTTCCGTGAGTGAGCTAGAAAAAACCCCCGGCTTGGTCGGCAAGCCTTCGGCGAGAATGCGGCCACTGCTTTGAATCAAACCTTCCACAGTAACGTCATCAATCAGACTCAAACCGCGAAATAGCAGGCGTGCCTCCTGCGGAATGCCGGCGTGGCCATCCAGCGCGGGGCGCATTTCGAGAAGAATTTTCAAATGGTCACCGAACGCCTAGTTTTAAAGAATCAAGCCCGCAATTTTGCGCCAAGCTATTAGGTTGGATTGGCTTCATAAAATTCAAATGCTTCGTCAACAGTCGGGAATGGAAGTAGTTTTCCGTCCTTTAAAACGCACGCGTTCTCGCAATAGAGCCTGATGGCGTGGGCGTCGTGTGTAACCAGAATGAAGGCTCTATCTTTGCGTTTTTGAAAGAGCTCGATGTGGCATCTTTCATGGAAACGCGCGTCTCCCACCACCATCGATTCATCAATCAAAAAACAGTCGAATTCAATGGCCATGGAAAGTGCGAATGCGAGTCGCGTCATCATGCCTTGGGAGTAGTGCAATACGGGCTCGCGAAAATATATGCCAAGCTCGGTAAACTCTTCGACGAACGATACCAGCGGTTTGTAATCAACGTCATACACGCGACAGACGAATTTAAGATTATCAAGGCCTGTGAGATGGCTCTGAAATGCACCGCCAAAAGCTAATGGCCACGATACGCTCATTCCTCGCGTGATTGTTCCAGAAGTCGGGCGCTCAGCGCCGGCTATTAATCGAATGAGCGTTGATTTTCCCGCACCATTTCTGCCGAGAATACCCATGTTCCTGCCGCGCTCCAGCTGGAAGTTAATATTATCCAGAATCGTACGTTGCCCAAACCGCGTCTCATAGGTTTTGCTGACGTTTCTAATCGAAATCATTTTTGTTCCACTCGCTGACCCGCGTCGCGAACTAGAAATAGGCCCAGTAACGAAAGTACAAGGCAGCACATTGCCATGTAGCTGATATCGTAGTGGGTGTGGACGAGGTTGCCAAAATATCCCTCTCGGATCATTTCAACACCGTGCACCATGGGTAGCAGCAAAATAACGTCCTGCACTTTTTTTGGAAGCCAGTCCACCATAAACGCGGCACCTGATAGTGGAAATAGCAGATAGGCAGTTGGCCCCCATAGCCGCTCGACAATCTCACTGTACGCCGTGGCCGCACCGATCAGCAAAGCTAGTGCCAACCCAAACCAAGCTAGCATGAGCCATCCGAAGAGCACTTGGATCATGTCAACCGGCGGCGAGATCATGCCTACTGAAATAAACAATAGAGACAACACAATAAAAGACGCCGTAGCACCCGCCATTTCAAGAATGATCCGGGTCAAAAAAACGTCAAGCACTTTCACGTTACGATGATAGAGCAGGTTGTAATTGGACTGGATCGCGCTGTTGCAGCGGTTAACGCTGTTACGCCACAAAAGTACAGACGAATATCCTGTTATTGCAAAAGCAGCAATGGGAAGCGATGAGCCGTGATTCAGTCCAGCTAGTGTCCACAATGCCGTGATACCGAGCGTGAAGATCATCGGCTCAGCTACGACCCAGAGCACGCCCAAGTTATCGCGACCAAAACGTGTGATGACCTCGCGCATCATCAATGCGTGCATGACTCGGCCTTGAATTGCCAGTGAGCGAAAAAATGAATTCTCTTTCGTCATGGTCGAGCTGTCACAAATATTTTTTTTTCAAAACGATTTTAATTGGTGTGTTCATTAGTCCGTGTGCTCTTTAACGCTCGCCACCAGCAGGCTCACCACGCCCCATGCAATCAGGCCCACTGCGAACACCATAAAAATCGAGCGAATCCGGCGTGGCTCCAATGCTTTATCGGGCAAGTTGGGTTGTACCAACCGCTCCAGATAGAGCTGCTTGCGCTCGGCTTCGCTGCGCGCAGACTCCAGCGACGCGAGTGTGGATGCGAATTGTTTATCGGCAAAACTTTTTTCTAAAACCAGGCGTTCAAAATTGGCCGATTTGGAGGTGAGCGAGGTGCCGCCACCGGCGACCTTCGATGTTTCAGTGGCGATCGTATTGCGCAATGATGACACTCGGTTTGCCAGTGAAGCGACCTGCGGATTTTTGGGCGACACCTGTCTGATTTGGCTTAGTTGGGCTTCGGTGGCAAATAATTCTTCCTGAAGTTTGGCCACGCCCTGGAGTTGAATCGCAGATTGTCGATCCGGGTCAAAAATAGTTTGCGCGGTACGAAACGAAGATAGCGCCAGTGCGGCGGCCGTCGCGTTTGTTTTGGCGGAATTTACTTCCTGCGTTGCAAATTTAATTAAATCCTGGCGGCTGCGGTCATTCAAATTATTGACCAAGCGTTCGCCCATTTTGAGCAACAAGTCGTTAATGCGCTTTGCATCTTCTGCCGTGAATGCACGTACCGTCAGGATCGATATTGAAGAGGCGGTGTCGTAATCCACGCCAACACGTTTTTGGTAGTACTTGTAAAACGATTCAAAACTATCGTCCCAGTCCAGCCCCGGAAAACGGTTAATGAAATCGGCGTCTTTGCTTGAGAACGCTCTGCGCACACCCAGTTGTTCGTCAAGTTCTTTCAATGCATCGCGTGACAATACAAAATCATGGACGGAATACGTGTCGTCTTGAGAACGGGAAAAACCGGTGCTTTGCAGTAGTGCGCCTAATCCTGTCTGGGTCTGGCGCTGTGGGCTGCGGACGACGAACCGGGATTCCGAAATGTATACGTCAGACGCAATCACCCCATAGTAAATGCAGGCCAGAATGGTCGGAACAATGACGGTAAGCCACAGAATTTTATTTTTGACCAGAAAGCCGAATTTGCTTCTGCTGGTATTGGCGGTGTTTTGGTTCATGTTTTAACTTGTGCTTTGATGTTTGCTTCAGCGGCGTGGCGCGGCTGGATTTTTTCGAATTCGATATGACAGTTTCTGGACTGCCTAAGCCCGACCATAAACGTCCTGGAATCGAACAATATCATCTTCTCCCAGATACTCGCCGCTTTGCACTTCAATCATCACCAAATCAATCACGCCGGGATTCTCGAGACGATGGCGATGACCGGCCGGAATGTAGGTGGATTCGTTGGTCGCGAGCAACAAATCTTGTTCCCCATTCACCACCTTGGCCATGCCATTCACCACAATCCAATGCTCGCTGCGATGATGGTGCATTTGTAGCGAAAGTGATGCGCCAGGTTTAACTTCGATGCGTTTAATTTTGAACTGTTTACCTTCTTCCAAAACGGTATACGTGCCCCACGGGCGATGCACGGTGCGATGCAATTTATAGCTCTCATGGCCCATCGCCTTGAGGCCGGCATAGATGTGTTTTACGTCCTGCGCGCGTTTGCGATCCGCGACCAATAGCGCATCTGGCGTATCGATAATGATCAGATCACGCACGCCCACCACGCCTACCATGCGGCCATTGCTCTGCACATAGCAGTCGGTGGATTCGTGCAGCAACGCGTTACCCTGCACGCGATTGCCGTCGGCATCCGGCGCTTTCAAATCGCCAATCGCGCTCCACGAGCCAATATCGCTCCAACCGATATTGCAGGCCACCACCGCGACCTGATCCGATTTTTCCATGACCGCATAGTCAATTGAAATATCAGGTGCTAACAGGAACGTTTCGCTATCCAGCTCTAGCTGCGCCACGCCACGACCTTCAGCGAAACGTGATTTTTCCATGCAGGCGCGGGTAGCGGCGAGCACCTCGGGACAATATTTTTCCATCGCATGCAGCATCGCCGTGACTGAAAAACAAAACATGCCCGAATTCCACAAATAACGACCCGACTCGACGTAGGCCTTGGCTTTATCCAGGTCAGGTTTTTCGACAAATCGCAATACGCGTGAGCCTTCAGCTTCGATATAGCCGTAGCCGGTTTCAGGCGCTTCAGGCTGTATACCGAATGTGACTAATTTGCCGGTTTCAGCTAGCGTGGCCGCGGCCGCAACCGCCTTTGCAAAGGCCGCTTGATCGGCGATCAAATGATCTGCTGCCAGCACCAGCATGATGGCGTCGTCGCCCTGCATTTTTTGGACTTGCAATGCCGCTGCGGCAATGGCGGGCGCGGTGTTGCGGCCAAACGGTTCCAGT
>JAYVYF010000036.1:0-5745 GCA_043784585.1 Burkholderiales bacterium | reverse complement strand
TTCATAATGAAATCACGCTAACGCCCAAATGGGCCCCAAAACACGATTTTGAGGAGTTCCGAATGTCTGCCGTATTGTCGCAATCTCTACTTCCCGCATCCCCCCCCCCGGTTTTGCCAGAAATCTCCCTCGACGACAAATATTTGCTCGAGCATGGTCGCGCCTTTATGACCGGAACACAAGCACTGGTGCGGCTGCCCATGATTCAGCGGCAGCGTGATTTGGCCGCCGGTTTGAATACAGCAGGATTTATTTCCGGCTATCGTGGCTCGCCATTGGGTGCGTATGATCAGGCGCTGTGGAAGGCAAAAAAATTTCTTAAAGAAAATCACATTGTCTTCACGCCTGGCGTGAATGAAGAATTAGCCGCCACTGCCGTCTGGGGTTCACAACAAGTGGGGTTATTTGAAGGCGCGAAATACGACGGCGTATTCGGTATCTGGTATGGCAAGGGGCCGGGCGTGGATCGTTCGGGCGATGTGTTCAAACACGCGAACGCGTTTGGTACGTCCAAGTACGGTGGCGTGTTGCTGGTGGCGGGTGACGATCACGCTTGTAAATCATCGACCTTGCCGCATCAATCGGAACATATTTTTGACGCGGCGATGATCCCGGTTTTGTATCCGACTGGCGTGCAGGATATTCTGGAATTGGGATTGCATGGCATTGCCATGTCGCGCTACTCCGGCTGCTATGTTGCATTCAAATGTATTTCGGATACGGTTGATGCGTCCGCATCGGTATTGATCGATGTTGACTCGCCGAAAATCATCTTGCCGGAAGATTTTAAACTCCCCGAAACGGGCGTCTCGATCCGCTGGCCAGATACGCCGCTCGATCAAGAGTTGCGTTTACAGCACGATAAAATTTACGCCGCGCTCGCGTATTGCCGCGCCAATAAATTGAATCGCATTACGATCGGCGCAAGTGATTCTGGGAAACCCGCGCGTCTTGGCATCATTGCCTCCGGCAAGAGCTATCTCGATACCTTGCAAGCGCTGGAAGACTTGGGCATCGACGAGCGCCACGCCGCCGAAATTGGCCTGCGCGTGATGAAAGTCGGCATGCCGTGGCCGCTCGAGCCGACGCATGTGCGCGAGTTTGCGCAGGGGCTTGAAGAGATTTTGGTGGTGGAAGAAAAGCGCCAACTGATCGAATATCAGCTCAAGGAACAGCTCTACAACTGGCGCGACGATGTGCGTCCGCGCGTGATCGGCAAGTACGATGAGCATGGCGAATGGGAAACCCACCGCGCGCCGTGGCTGCTGCCTGCCGCCGGTGAATTAACGCCCGCAATGATTGCGCGCGTGATTGCGGCACGCATCGCAAAATTTCATACCAGCTCGATTATTCAAACGCGGTTAAAATTTTTGGAAGCCAAAGAAGCCGCACTCGCGAAGCCCCGCGCCAAAGCCGCACGAATACCTTATTTCTGCTCCGGCTGTCCGCACAACACCAGCACCCGTGTTCCCGAGGGCTCGAAGGCATTGGCCGGAATTGGCTGCCACTACATGGCCGTGTGGATTCGCCCTGAAGAAACGATGACCTTCACGCAAATGGGCGGCGAGGGCGTGCCGTGGGTGGGGATTCAGCCGTTTACGAATACCAAACATGTGTTTGCGAATCTGGGCGACGGCACTTATTTTCATTCAGGTTTGTTAGCGATTCGCGCTGCCGTTTCGGCGAACGTAAACATCACCTATAAAATTTTATTTAACGATGCCGTTGCGATGACCGGCGGCCAACCGATTGACGGCCCGCTCACCGTGCCGCAGATTACGCGGCAATTGGCGGCAGAAGATGTAGGCAAAATTTATGTAGTGACCGACGAGCCGGATAAATATCCTGCTGGAGCAGATTTTGCACCAGGCGTGGTGATTCGCCATCGCGACGAGCTGGATCAAGTGCAGCGTGAACTGCGTGAAATTTCTGGCGTGACGATTCTGGTTTATGACCAGACTTGTGCGGCCGAAAAGCGTCGGCGTCGTAAACGTGGCACGTTTCCTGATCCGCAAAAACGCGTTGTCATTAACGAAGCCGTGTGCGAGGGTTGTGGTGATTGCGGCAAAAAATCCAACTGCATGTCGGTCTCGCCGGTCGAGACGGAATTCGGCCGTAAGCGCACCATCGATCAATCATCATGCAATAAAGATTTTTCCTGCGTGAATGGATTCTGCCCGAGTTTTGTAACGGTGGAAGGCGGCCAATTGCGCAAGAAAAAGCCGACCGTGCAAGAAGTTTTGATGACGCTGCCAGAACCAAACTTACCGTCGCTGGACAAGCCTTACGGTATTCTTGTTACCGGTGTTGGTGGCACGGGCGTAGTCACCATTGGCGCGTTGCTGGGCATGGCCGCACATCTGGAAAGCAAAGGCGTCGCGGTACTGGATATGACTGGGTTGGCGCAGAAGGGCGGCAGCGTTTACACCCACGTGCGGATTGCACGGCATCCGGAAGATATTCACGCCGTGCGCATCGCCGCCTGCGAAGCCAGCGCCTTGCTGGGCTGCGACATGATTGTTTCAACCTCAGACGAAGCGCTTGCCAAAATGCAAAACGGGCTCACGCGCGGCGTGGTGAATTCAGATGTGGCGACGACCGGCGAATTTACCAAGAACGCAGATTTGCACATTCCCGTTGCTGAGATGCAAGAAGTCCTGATTGAGGCAATGGGCAAGGGTTCAGTCGATTTTGTCGATGCAACTGCGCTCACGACTTCACTGATGGGTGATGCGATTTTCACCAATCCGTTCGTGATGGGTTACGCTTATCAGCGGGGGATGATTCCGGTGAAGGCAGAATCAATTGCACGCGCGATAGAGCTCAATGGCACTGCGATTGAAAAAAACAAGCAGGCGTTTGATTGGGGTCGTCGTGCCGCAGTCGATTTGCGCGCCGTACAACGTATCGCCACACCGCCGGAAGCCAAGCCGGAGAGCCAGCGGATGTCAGATTCCATTGAAGAATTGGTGGAGCGCCGCGTTAAATACTTAACCGACTATCAAAACGCGACCTATGCAAAACGCTACGGCGATTTGGTGGCAAAAGTTCGCGCGGCGGAATTGCCGGGCAAAAAGGCACTGAGCGCTGCGGTCGCTCGTTACGCATTTAAACTGATGGCCTACAAAGACGAATACGAAGTCGCAAGACTCTACACGCAGACTGATTTCGTTAAACGTGTTGCTGAACAATTTGAGGGCGATTACAAGTTGGTATTTCATTTGGCTCCACCGCTGATGAGTGAAACCGATGCGGTGACCGGTGAATTGAAAAAGAAAACGTTTGGACCGTGGATGATGACGGCGTTTAGCCTGCTGGCGAAATTCAAAGGTTTGCGTGGAAGCGCGCTCGATGTTTTTAGCTACACGGCCGAGCGGAAAATGGAGCGCCAGCTGATCGCGGATTATGCAAAAACGGTTGATGATGTGCTGGCAAAGTTGTCTGCGGATAACTACGATACGGCGGTTGATTTAGCGTCGGTACCGGAACACATTCGCGGTTTTGGGCACGTCAAGCATCAGCATTTTGTTGAAGCGAAAAAGCGCGAGGCGGAACTGTGGGAGAAGTTTCGTCATCCAAGAGTCGGTGCGGCATCGAAGGAAATTCGTATAAAAGTGGCGGCTTAATAGCAAGGTTAGACTAACGTAGCGGCGCGGCGATTGGAGCAATATTGTTCCAATCGCCGCATCCACGTTGGCTCTTGATTGTTGTTGAGACTCAGGTAGGATGAGTAAAGCAGTTTTTTTCGATTCGCATCATCGGTGTCCCAATGTTTGATGTTTATCGCTTGGTTTGCCAGTCGAGCCGCTCCACCCATCCCACGAATCGTCGCCACCATTAGAAACCAATGCCCACTCTCGCCATTTCATACGCCGATATTGCCGCCGCCCATGAGCGTATTAAATCGGTTGCTCATCGCACACCGGTCATGACTTCCGCTACGGCTGACGCACTCGTTCATGCGCAGCTATTTTTCAAATGTGAAAATTTTCAGCGCATGGGCGCGTTTAAATTTCGTGGTGCTTACAACGCGATTGCGCAATTTTCAGCCGAACAGCGTCAGGCGGGCGTGATTGCATTTTCGTCGGGCAATCATGCGCAGGGCATTGCATTGGCCGCGACACTTTTGGGTGTTCCCGCGCTTGTTGTCATGCCACAGGACGCGCCGGAAATGAAAATTAATGCGACTCGCGGCTATGGCGCAGAAGTGGTTTTGTTTGACCGCTACACGACAGATCGCGAAGCACTCACAAAGGGCATTGCGGCGGAACGTGGCATGACGTTGATCCCGCCCTATGATCATCCGCACGTGATGGCCGGGCAGGGGACGACCGCCAAGGAATTGATCGAAGACACCGCCGGCGGCGGCCCGCTAGATTTGCTGCTGGTGTGCCTAGGCGGTGGTGGATTGTTATCAGGCTGCGCGGTGGCGGCAAAGACCTTTAATCCATCATGTGTGGTGGTTGGCGTCGAGCCCGAAACCGGGAACGATGGGCAGCAAAGTATTCGCCGTGGCCAGATTGTTCATATTGAGGTTCCGAAAACGATCGCCGATGGCGCGCAAACTCAGCATCTTGGTGCGCACACGTTTCCGGTAATTCAAGCGCTGGTCGACGACATTGTTACCGTGACGGATGCGCAACTAGTAGATGCAATGAAATTTGCGGCAAGCCGCATGAAAATAATTGTCGAGCCCACGGGCTGCCTAGCGATTGCGGCAGCGCTCTACGGCGCGGTGGAATTGAAAAATAAGCGCGTCGGCGTCATTGTTTCGGGTGGGAACGTGGATATCGCCAAATTTGCCGCGCTGGTCGGCTAAGCTGAATTTCAGCGTATTGATCACGAAACTCTAGAGCCGGCGTGCCATTTAGGCCAAAATGCCGCCAAGATGTCCGCCTATATTAGGCTTTCATTTTTATATTCAAAAATACGTTCGTCGGACGTGCTGCGAGTTTTATGGAATTTCAAGTATTCTTTGGCTAATTAATATTTAAACTCCTGGGGGCATGTTTTGAAAAATTTTACTTTTTGCGAAATAATCATCGCAATAATGGCGACCGCCGCCTTTGTCTGCTTGCCCGCTGCGGCGCAACCTGCCGCCCCTGCGCCTGCAGCCACGGCTGCCGCGCCGGCGGATAGCGGCACCACACGCGAAGATATTATTAAATCTCAACTGAAATTTCAGACCGAATCGACCAAAAAAATAGCGCAAATGGCGGAACGTCTGGAGCAGATCAAAACAATTCAGAGCATGAACCAGCTCCAGCTGGAAGCACTCAAAAAACAGCTTCAAACCGACCTCGACAAGGCAAATAAAATTCTCGCCGCCGCCGCTGCGGCCCGCGTTAGCGATAAGGCAATGGATGAACTGGCGGTGACCTTGGAAGGCTGGGTAAAAATGAGTACCAAAAGTCTTGCCATGGTGTCGAAATTAATTGATGCGCGCATTGGGGCGAGCGCCAAAAAGCCCGCATAGCGTCATCCCAAACCATTGGTGGCCCGATCCATGCGAATCGCGGCGCATGCTTCATATTACGTTCGAAGCCGGCTTCAGCTCAAAAGCCAACTTAACCAATTATTCAAAGCGATAGACGGCATCACGCCGACAGTTTTTTTGTGCCAAAGGTGTGACAAGAATTGATGAGGTTTTGAGGGTGTCCTAGATTTTGTGTTTATGGATTTTGCTAGGCGGGGTTGAACTGTTTCTCAAAACGGATCATAAACTGACTCATGGCGGGTTTCCAA
>JAYVYF010000035.1:0-9392 GCA_043784585.1 Burkholderiales bacterium | reverse complement strand
TTTCATTGCATGGGCAAAAAATAATGGTGTGCCGGTCGGCCCGGGGCGGGGTTCGGGTGCGGGCTCGCTGGTCGCCTATTCGCTCGGCATTACGGATTTGGATCCGCTTGAATATGATTTGCTGTTCGAGAGATTCTTGAACCCTGAACGCGTTTCGATGCCCGATTTCGATATTGATTTTTGCCAGGAAGGTCGCGACCGCGTTATCGATTATGTGAAAGAAAAATACGGACGCGAAAGCGTTTCGCAAATCGTGACCTTCGGTACGATGGCGGCCAAGGCGGTAATCCGCGATGTGGGGCGCGTGCTGGGCATGGGTTACAACTATGTCGATCAGATTGCTAAATTGATACCGAATCAGCTCGGCATCACGCTCAAACTCGCGATGGAACTGGAGCCGCAATTCTCCGAGCGGCGCAAGGCCGAAGAGGAAGTTGCGCAGCTTTTAGATTTGGCGTTGAAGCTTGAGGGCATCACGCGTAACGTCGGCATGCATGCGGGCGGCGTGCTGATCGCGCCGGGCCCGTTGACGGATTTCACGCCTCTCTATGTGGCTGATGGTTCTGATTCGTTTGTGAGCCAGTACGACAAAGATGATGTGGAGGCGGTAGGCCTCGTCAAGTTCGACTTTTTGGGTCTAACCACGCTGACCATTGTTGAAGAGGCGGTGAAGCTCATTCGTGATCGCAAATATGGCGAGCCGCAGCCCGATTTTGATGTGGCGCGGCTGCCGCTCGACGATGCGAAGTCGTATCAAATTTTTGCGAAGGGCAGCACCGGCGCGATCTTCCAGTTTGAAAGTCGCGGTATGCGCGATCTCATCATGCGTGCACGACCAAATTCAGTTGAAGATTTAACGGCGTTGAACGCGCTGTATCGACCCGGTCCGATGGATCTGATTCCCGAATATCTGAATCGTAAAACCGGGAAAGAAAAAGTCACCTTCGTCGACCCGCGTGTCGAGCCGATTTTATCGCCGACCTGCGGCATCATGATTTATCAGGAACAGGTGATGCAGATTGCGCAGGTGATTGGTGGCTACTCGCTGGGCGGCGCGGATTTGTTGCGTCGCGCGATGGGCAAGAAAAAAGTCGAAGAGATGGCCACGCATCGCAGCATCTTCAAAGAGGGCGCTGAGAAAAATGGTGTGACGGCCAAAGTCGCGACCGAGCTTTTTGATTTTATGGAAAAATTTGCGGGTTATGGCTTTAACAAATCGCACTCTGCCGCGTATTCATTATTGGCCTATCACACCGCGTATTTGAAGGCGCATTTTGCCGCTGAATTCATGGCCGCAAACATGAGCTGCGTGATGGATTTCACCGACAAGGTGCAGCTACTTTTCGACGACACGAAAGCAATCGGGTTAAAAGTGTTGGCGCCTGATGTGAATACGGGTACTTATCGGTTCAAGCCGATCGATGAGAAGACGATTCGCTATGGATTAGGCGCAGTGAAGGGCACGGGATCATCCGCAATTGAGAGCATTGTCACCGCGCGCAATAACGGTGGCGGGTTCAAGGACTTACTCGATTTTGTCACGCGCGTAGATCGCAGCAAAGTGAATCGCCGCGCGATGGAGGCGCTGATTCGCGCGGGCGCATTTGATGGGCTGCACGCCAACCGCGCGACCTTGATTGCGTCACTGCCCAAGGCCGTCGAGATGGCTGAAAAATCCGAACGCGATGCGCAGCAAGTGAGTTTGTTTGGCGAGGCTACTGGCGGCAGCATGGATGTGCTGGAGCTAAACGAAGTCGGCATGTGGAGTGAACGTGATCGGCTCAATAACGAAAAACTGGCGCTCGGCTTTTATCTGTCCGGTCATCCGTTTTCGGATTATGAAAAGGAGATTCGCCAATTCGCCAAGACGGAATTGGGCTCATTGGAGGCGAAGAGTGAGCCCGTCGTGATGGCCGGTATTTTGTACGCGCAGCGCACGCTCAACGGCAAGCGTGGCCGTATGTGCGTGATCACGCTGGACGATGGCACTGCGCGTGTGGAAGCGGTGATGTACAACGACGTCTACGACAAGAAACGCACGAGTCTGGTGGACGACCAGCCGCTGATTATTCGCGGCAAAGTTAGCCACGATGATTTCTCCGGTGGGTTGCGCGTGATTGTCGATGAAGTGTTGTCAATTGGCGACGCGCGCAAGCACGTCCGCGTAATGACGCTCTTGATGAACGGCCAAGCTGATAGTCATCGACTCAAGACAATCCTCGCGCCACATCTTGCACCGAATCAAACCGGCAGTGCTTCAATCACAATTCAGTACAACAACGGCGTCGGTATTGTGCCGATTTCACTGCCGAGCAACTGGCGCGTGCGGATCAGTGAGCCGCTTATCCAATCGCTTTGCGATTGGCTAAAGCCCAGCAACGTAACACTGCAGTACGACACCAGTCACATGATGCCGCCGCCGGTGCGCAGTTGGCGTGATGGCTATCAAGCGGGCGGGCAGTTTGGCGGAAGCAGTGGTGAGTATTAAGAAATACTAGAATGGCTCTGGGAGGGGAGTATTAGCGTGAAATATCCCATAAGGCCCGTCGGTGCTGGAGTTAGTGCCCTAGCTGCTATTTTCAAAGCGGCCCACTAAGCGTCAGGCAATCTCGAAAACGCGATAAACGCTTGCTGATTTTCAGCGAGCGTTGCATTCACGTATTTTACATTCGAACCTGGTGGACCATTGTGGCACCACGCCACGACGCGCTCGACATCCTGCTCTTCGCCTTGCACCACGGCTTCCACGCTGCCGTCTTCTTTGTTGCGCGCCCAGCCGGTTACATTCAACGCTTGCGCGATCATGCGCAGCGAATCGCGGAAGCCCGCGCCCTGCACACGACCAGTGATATTCAGGTGCAGCGATATCAGCTCACCACTGCCCAAGTAATCAGGCGATTCGCTATTAAAGCCGTCGTCACTCATTCATCCACCCGCATTTTTTTGCTGCGCGTGGTTTTTACCACTGCGCGGGTTTTCTTTTCATCAATGCGCCGCTCCTGTGAAGCGCGTGAAGGCTTGGTGGCAAGGCGCTTTTTCGGCACGTGATTAAGTTTTTTTAATTTTTCTGTCAGGCGTTCAAACGCAATATCTTTATTGCGAAATTGCGATGATGAATCCTGTGCAATCACTACCACGCCGGACGGCAGGTGCGTCAGCCTGATCGCGGAATTGGTCTTATTTACATGCTGCCCGCCGGGGCCAGAGGCGCGATAGGTGTCGACGCGGACTTGGGCTTCCAAGATTTCGCGCTCAATGGCATACACCACGCGTTTGACAGCGACAGTGGACGCACCTGTGGAGGTTGCGGAGGTTGTAGGGGGACGAAGAGGAGCTTCAGAGGTCATACCAAATGTGCTAAAACGTGAGTTCGTAATGATACTCGTCGCTGGATTCACCTTTAAAAAAATCGGCATTGAGCCTGATGCCGGTTCGCACAAAGCCCAATGACTCAACCAGTCGCCAAGAGGCCGCATTGCGCACATCCATTTCAGCCACGACTCTTTTGACAGCGTAGGTTTGATGCACATGTGCCAACACGATGGCGCACGCTTCATGCGCGAAGCCCTGTCGTTGGTGCGGTGCGAACATAAAATAGGCGAGGTAAGCGTAGTCGCCAGGATAAACGCTGGTTTTCACGACGCCAATATATTCCCCACCCGCTAGGCGGACCGCCCAATTTCGCCATAGCTCTATGTTGTCGGCGCGGTTGCCGCAAAGAATGCGACCGTATCTTTCAGCGAGCGCGTCTAACGAGAGTGGATCGTTGGGCACAAATTTATAGAGCGCCAGATCGCTCAAGCCCTGATGAAGTTTTTCTGCGTGGGGGATTGCCAGCGGTTCGAGGATCAAACGCTGCGCTGAAAGCTGCATGCGTTATTTAATCCGCATGCCCGGCACAGCACCCGAATCGGGGGCAAGCAAATACACGCCGGTGCCATCGCCGGCGGCCAGCACCATACCCTGCGATTCACCGAAACGCATTTTGCGTGGGGCCAGGTTTGCAACCGCGACCGTGAGGCGACCGATCAAATCTTTCGGATTATAAGTGTTGCGAATACCGGCAAACACCGTGCGCTGCTCAATACCGAGATCAAGTGTGAGTTTCAAAAGCTTGTCGGCTTCTTGAACGAACTCCGCATCGAGAATTTTGGCAACGCGCAAATCAATCCGCCCAAAATCATCTATAGAAATAGTTTCACCAATGGGCTGAATGACAATTGGCTTCGGTGGTTCGGGCGCGACAAGGGCGAATTCGCTTGGTGCAACAGGCGTCTCGGCGACAGATATCTTTTCCACTTTGGCGGCTTTAGCTTTGGGTTGGGGGTCGGGCTTTGCATCTTCAGCCGGTGCTATCAATGCATCTATTTGTTTCGCATCGATGCGCGCCATCAGATGCTTGTACACGTTTACGCGCTTCACGCGCACGGGCCCCGCGCCGAGATCTTCCCAAGTCAGTGGCTCGTGCCCGATGTCAAATAGCGCTTCTACTTTTGCCGCAGTTTCTGGTAACACGGGCTTCAACATAACAGTTAATTTGAAGAAAGCAAACATCGCTTCACTGCACACCTGGTGAAGTTCAGCTCGCTTTGCTTCGTCTTTTGCGAGATTCCACGGCTTATGCGTGTCGACATACTCATTAATATCGTCGGCGTAGGCCATGATGGCCCGCATCGCCTTGCCGTATTCACGGTTCTCGTAGGCCTCGGTAATTTCGTTCTCGTGTTTAACAACCGCCCTTAAAGCCGCACCTGTCGGTACATTTTCTAAAGGTTCAGCGAGCTTGCCATCGAAATATTTAGAAAGAAATCCAGCACATCGGCTGGCGATATTAACGTATTTGCCAATCAGATCGCTATTCACACGCGCAATAAAATCATCGGGATTGAAGTCAAAATCCTCGACCTTGCTGCTTATTTTGGCGGCGATGTAATAGCGGAACCACTCTGGATTTAAGCCAAGTTTTATATATTGTTGCGGTGAAATTCCGGTGCCGCGTGACTTCGACATTTTTTCGCTGTTAAGCGTGATGAAACCGTGAACAAAAACATTGTTTGGTACTTTGCGGCCGGAGAAATGCAGCATTGCAGGCCAGAACAGAGTGTGAAAATAGATAATATCTTTGCCGATGAAGTGATATTGCTCGACTTCAGGGTCGGCCATGTAGGCATCGAAATCGATATTCTTTTTGGTGAAGTGTGCCTTCAAGCTGGCGAGATAGCCGACCGGCGCATCGAGCCAAACATAAAAATATTTGCCCGGCGCATCGGGGATCTCGATCCCGAAATAGGGTGCATCGCGCGAAATGTCCCAATCGCTCAGGCTGCCGGCGTTTTTGTCAGCTCCACCTAACCATTCCGCCAATTTGTTGACGACTTCAGGCTGAAGCTTGGTCTCGGCAACCCATTTTTTCAGGAAATCAACGCAGCGTTTGTCGGACAATTTAAAAAATAAATGTTCGGAAGACTTCATGATGGGCTTGGCGCCCGTGAGGCTGGAATACGGATTCTTCAAATCGGTTGGCGCATAGACCGCTCCGCACACTTCACATGAATCGCCGTATTGATCCTTCGCGCCGCACTTGGGGCATTCGCCTTTGATGTATCGATCCGCTAGGAACATGCCTTTGACGGGATCGTAGAATTGTTCAATTTCGCGGGCGGTGATCAGCTTATTGGCTTTAAGCTTTTTGTAGATGCCCTGCGCGAGTTCGACATTTTCTGGCGAATGAGTGGAATGCCAGTGGTCAAAGCTCATCAAAAACTGCTGCCAATTTTGATTGTGCTCGGCGCTCACGCGCGTAATCAGCGCGTCAGGCGTGATGCCCTCACTTTCGGCGCGCAACATGATCGGCGCGCCATGCGCATCACTCGCGCATACAAAATTTACTTCATGGCCCCGCATGCGTTGAAAGCGCACCCAAATATCGCCATAGAGCATGTCGGCAATATGACCGACGTGTAACGGTGCGTTAGCGTAGGGGAGGGCAGTGGTGGCGAAAATTTTACGTGGCATTGACTTTATGGCTTGCCGCAGGTTGGCAGTGTGGGGAACACGCTGGCACACGTTGGCATAAGCAATTAATTTTTAAACTAAAACGAACATTTTTTATGTTGGGAATTGTACCAAGCTCATTCCAACTTTGATACCGTATCAATGACTATGCGCTCACTAGCAATAGGCTTTGTCAGACGTTTCCGATAAAATAGGTCATTATTTTTGATTATTCAACCCCACCGATTGGCGCTTCCATGAGCATCACTACAGAACAAATCCAAAACGCACTACGTGAGTTGATTGATCCGGTCACGAATGAAAATTATGTTGACGGAAAATCAGCAAAAAATATCAAAATTGATGGCAGCTATGTTTCGTTGGAAATTGTCTTGGGCTATCCCGGGAAGAGCCTGACGGAATCGATTCGCAAGCAGGTCGTGGAGCGGCTGAAGAAGATTGAAGGCGTTGAAAATGTGTCGGCCAATGTCTATTCCAAAATCGTTTCACATAGCGTGCAGCGTGGCGTCAAGCTGCACCCCGGGATTAAAAATATCATCGCGGTGGCGTCGGGTAAGGGCGGCGTGGGTAAGAGCACCACAGCGGTCAATTTGGCGTTGGCGCTCGCCGCTGAGGGCGCGGTGGTGGGCATGCTGGATGCCGATATTTACGGGCCTTCGCAGCCGATGATGCTGGGCATCACCGGCCGTCCACAATCGCGCGATGGTAAAACCATGGAACCAATGGAAGGCCACGGCATTCAGGCGATGAGTGTGGGGTTTTTGATTGATCCTGAAACGCCGATGGTGTGGCGCGGGCCAATGGTGACCCAGGCCTTGGAACAGTTGCTAAATGAAACGCGTTGGAATGATCTGGATTATCTGGTCATCGACTTACCGCCCGGCACCGGGGATATTCAGTTAACGCTCGCGCAGAAAGTGCCGGTAACGGGAGCCGTGATTGTGACCACCCCGCAGGATATTGCCCTGTTGGATGCGCGCAAAGGTCTTAAGATGTTTGAGAAAGTTGGCGTACCGATTATTGGTGTCGTTGAGAACATGGCGATGCATGTGTGCTCGAACTGCGGGCATATTGAACATATTTTTGGTGAAGGCGGCGGTGGCAGAATGGCTGAAGACAACAAAATTGATATGCTGGGCTCGCTACCGTTGGATATTAAAATTCGCGAAATGGCGGACAGCGGCAAGCCCACCGTCGTATCTGATCCAGACGGCCCGATATCCAAAATATATAAGGATATTGCCCGTAAAGTCGCCGCGAAAATCGCCAAGCAATCGCAAGATCGCTCGGCATTGTTTCCGAAAATCGTCATACAAAATACTTAAACCGAGCGTTTAGCTGATGTCTGCCTTCCTGACTGGTCACATCCAGATTCGTGATGTCCAAAAATGGCATGAATATCTTGCCCAAGTAGATGCCACCATCACAGCCTTCGACGGCGAGATATTGGTACGTGGATTGCAGGTGAAAGTGTTGGCAAACCCGAGTAAATTTGATGAGAGTTTTGAACGTTTGGTTGTGTTGCGGTTTGCGGATATGGCGGCGCTAAACCGCTGGTATGCTTCGAATGAATATGCACGTTTAAAGCCAATTCGCGCGGCGGCGGCGGATGTCACTGTGGTGACGTACTGTAGCGATAATCATGAAGTCAAAAATTAAATAGACCTGCTTTGAATTAAAAAAAGTTGAACAAAAGGGAATCGAAACGTGAGTATCAAAAGCGATAAATGGATACGAAAAATGGCGCAAGAGCACGCCATGATTGAACCCTACGAGCCGGGCCAAGTGCGTGAGGCAAACGGTCAGCGAATTGTGAGTTATGGCACGTCAAGCTATGGATACGATATTCGGTGCTCGAATGAATTCAAGCTCTTTACGAATATCAATTCGACGATCGTGGATCCGAAAAATTTTGATTCGAATTCGTTTGTCGATATTAAAAATGATTTTTGCATCATCCCGCCGAATTCGTTTGCGCTGGCGCGAACGGTTGAGTATTTCCGGATTCCACGCAATGTTTTGACGATTTGCCTGGGTAAATCGACTTATGCTCGTTGTGGCATCATCGTCAACGTGACACCGTTTGAGCCGGAATGGGAAGGCTACGTCACGCTGGAATTTTCAAACACCACGCCGTTGCCCGCAAAAATTTATGCGAACGAAGGCGTGGCGCAAGTATTGTTTTTTGAAAGTGATGAGGTGTGCGAAATCTCGTATAAAGATCGCGGCGGCAAATATCAGGGACAGAGGGGCGTTACGCTTCCGAAGATGTGATGGAAACCGCTGAAGGCACAGAAGTTACGGAAGTTAGAACGCGTTTTGCGCCGAGCCCAACCGGTTTTTTGCATATTGGTGGAGGCCGCACTGCGCTATTCGCATGGGCATTTGCGCGTCGGCACAAAGGCAAATTTATCTTGCGCATCGAGGATACCGATGTCGAACGCTCCACGCCGGAGGCGGTTGAGGCCATTCTTGACGGCATGAAGTGGTTGGGTCTCGACTATGATGAAGGTCCGTTTTTCCAGATGCAGCGCATGGATCGCTATAAACAAGTGATTCAATTCATGCTTACCGCCGGAACTGCCTACCACTGTTACACCACCCCTGAAGAGCTTGATGTGTTGCGCGAGGCTCAGCGCGCCGCAGGCGAGAAACCGCGCTATGACGGTCGCTGGCGCCCGCAGCGTGGCAAACCACTTCCAGCCCTGCCCGTGCGACAGTTGCCGGTGGTGCGGTTTCGTAATCCCAGCGCGGGCATGGTCGCATGGAATGACCAAGTAAAAGGCCGGATCGAAATCAGCAATGAAGAACTTGACGACTTCATCATTGCCCGAGCAGATGGCACACCGACTTATAATTTTTGTGTATGTGTGGATGATTGGGATATGGGCATCACCCACGTGATTCGAGGCGATGATCATGTCAACAATACGCCACGGCAAATCAACGTGCTACAGGCGCTTGGCGCCAAATTGCCAGTCTACGCGCACGTGTCGATGATTTTGGGTGACGATGGACAAAAGCTGTCTAAACGGCATGGTGCGGTGAGCGTCATGCAATATCCTGCCCACGGCTACCTGCGCGACGCGGTCGTGAATTATCTAGCCAGATTGGGATGGTCTCATGGTGACGCCGAAATTTTCACCATGGATCAATTTTGCGACTGGTTCGATCTCGATCACATTACGCCGTCTACTGCGCAATTCAACACTGAAAAATTGAAGTGGTTGAATCATGATTACATCAAACGCACCAATTCAGTCGATCTCGGCGATATGTTGAGGCCGTTCCTCATCGAGGCTGGCCTCGAATTATCAATGGGGCCGGAGGTCGCGAAAGTGGCGGAATTGCTCAAGGAGCGGTCAGCGACATTAGTT
>JAYVYF010000034.1:0-14344 GCA_043784585.1 Burkholderiales bacterium | reverse complement strand
TGGAGCCTCACATTTGCGATTTCTAAATTTATTGGCACCGGTGGTTAAATGACGATGCGTTGGTACGTGGTTCACGCCTACTCTGGCCAAGAGAAAAGCATTCAAGCAGCGCTCATTGAGCGCATCCGCCGTTCTGGAATGCCAGAAAAATTTGGCGACGTGTTGGTGCCGACTGAAGAAGTTGTGGAGATGAAGAAGGGTGCCAAGGCATTGTCAGAGCGCCGCTTCTTTCCCGGCTATATTCTAGTGCAAATGGAAATGACGGATGAGTCTTGGCATTTGGTGAAATCCACGCCGAAAGTAACCGGATTTGTGGGCGGTGTCGGCAATAAGCCCACGCCTATTTCGCAAAAGGAAGTTGATGCCATTCTGAATCAGGTAAAAGAGGGTGTCGAGAAGCCCAAGCCGAAAATATTGTTTGAAATTGGCGAGAACGTGCGAGTTAAAGATGGCCCATTTACCGATTTCAACGGTGCGGTCGAGGATGTGAATTACGACAAATCAAAAATCCGCGTGTCAGTGCTGATTTTTGGTCGTCCCACCCCGGTTGAACTGGATTTTGGGCAGATTGAAAAGCAGTAATAAGTTTTGCAATTTTGTGCATGAGCGTCCAGGCGCATCCTGGTGAATGAGTCGTTAATTGAATCGGGGAGGTAGCGCTTAATTTTTTAAGTCGTTACCGCTAGTACCCACGGAGAAAGTAAATGGCAAAGAAAGTCATCGGCTACATCAAGCTGCAAGTGCCGGCTGGAAAGGCGAACCCATCGCCGCCAATCGGTCCCGCGCTCGGCCAGCGTGGTTTGAACATTATGGAATTCTGTAAAGCGTTTAATGCGCAAACACAGAAGCTGGAGCCGGGCCTGCCAATTCCCGTCGTGATTACTGCGTTTGCGGATAAATCATTTACTTTCATCATGAAGACGCCGCCCGCGTCGATTCTGATTAAGAAAGCTGCCAAAGTAGACAAGGGCAGCAAAACACCGCACACCGACAAGGTCGGCAAACTGACGCGGGCGCAAGCTGAAGAAATCGCGAAAACAAAGATGCCCGATTTGACCGCAGCGGATATGGACGCTGCTGTTCGCACGATCGCCGGCAGCGCTCGCTCGATGGGTATTGATGTTGAAGGAGTTCGATAATGGCCAAGATTGCTAAACGCCTGCAAAAAATTGCGGGCCTCGTGGATGTAAATAAAGCCTACGCGGTCGCCGACGCACTGGAACTTGTAAAGAAAACGGCAACAGCTAAGTTCGATGAATCTGTTGACGTCGCAATTAACTTAGGCATTGATGCCAAGAAATCCGACCAGGCAGTTCGCGGCTCGGTGGTATTGCCACGCGGAACCGGTAAGACCGTTCGCGTTGCTGTGTTTGCGCAGGGTGAAAACGCTAAAAAAGCGCTTGATGCAGGCGCTGACATTGTTGGTTTTGAAGACCTCGCAGAGCGAATTAAGGGCGGCTTCATGGATTTTGATATCGTGATTGCGACCCCTGATGCCATGCGCGTCGTGGGTGCGCTGGGCCAGGTGCTCGGCCCTCGTGGTTTGATGCCAAATCCAAAAGTCGGCACAGTAACGCCGAATGTTGAGCTTGCCGTGAAGAATGCGCGCGCAGGTCAAGTCCAATATCGTGCCGACAAAGCCGGTATTGTTCAATGCACGATTGGTCGCGCGTCATTCCCGATTGATGCGTTGACCGAGAATTTGAACAGCCTGGTGCAGGCGGTAAACAAAGCAAAGCCTGCCTCGTCCAAAGGCGTATACCTTCGTAAAGTTTCCTTGTCCAGCACAATGGGCCTGGGCGTGCGCGTAGACGCAGGTGCATTCGCGGCGCAGTCCACACAGCAACAGTAATTTTAAGAATCAAGTCCTTTGCCGATTTTGGCGAAGGTAGTTCTTTGGGCCCATGCGGGGCAAAAATTGACCGCGTGGGGTTGTCAAAGACCGTAGGTGTTGAAAAGCTTAATGCGGGCGGAAATTAAATAAAACATTGTTTAAGTGCCGCTCAAACCTACGCAGATGGCGGTCCCCAGTCAAGATTTAGTTAGCTGCTCAATGGATCGAGTGGTGGTTGAGTCTCCGTACAAAGGTCGCTGTGATCGCGAGTCCATGAAGATGGAGTTCGCTCATCAACGTAAAGGAGATCAAGCGTGAGTTTGAGTCTAGATGGTAAGAAGGAAGTCGTTGCGGAAGTCGCGGCCAAAGTCGCAAAAGCCCAAACGATGGTGCTTGCAGAATATCGCGGGACAACGGTAGCAAATTTGACCAAGCTGCGTACAGATGCGCGCGCCAAAGGCGTGTATCTGCGCGTGCTGAAGAACACCTTGGCACAGCGTGCGGTAGCGGGAACAAGTTTTGAAGTTGCGCAGTCACATATGGTCGGTCCGCTGATTTATAGTTTTTCGGAAGACGCCGTGGCGGCAGCAAAAGTCGTTAGCGACTTTGCCAAAGGCAATGAAAAATTTGTCATCACAGCAGGTGTTTTCAACGGCAAAGTTTTGGATAAAGCAGCAGTGCAATCGCTTGCCAATATTCCAAGCAAGGAAGTGTTGTTGGCACAGCTGGTGGGTCTCATGCAGTCGCCCATTTCAGGGTTTGCTCGCGTGTTGGCGGCTATTGCTGAAAAGAAAGCAGGCCCTGCTGTTGAAGCGCCTGTTGCTGCAGCACCTGTGGCTGAAGTAGTTGCCGACGTAACACCGGCAGCGCCCGCAGCTTAAGATTTCTACCCAAATCTATCGCGATAATTTCATCACTCAATATTTTTTAAAGGAAATACATCATGGCATTTGATAAAGACGCATTTTTAGCCTCCCTCGACACCATGTCGGTCATGGATCTTAACGACCTCGTCAAAGCGATCGAAGAGAAGTTTGGCGTATCGGCTGCAGCCATGTCGATGGCCGGTCCGGCTGGAGGTGCTGCTGTTGCTGTTGTTGAAGAGAAAACTGAATTCAACGTCATGCTGGTTGATTTCGGCGCAAACAAGATTAACGTCATCAAGGCGGTTCGCGAAATCACTGGTCTTGGTTTGGCCGAAGCCAAAGCATTGGTTGAAGGTGCGCCAAAAGCCGTTAAAGAAGGTGCTAACAAAGCTGATGCTGACGTGATCCTCAAGAAGCTCACCGATGCTGGCGCTAAAGCTGAATTGAAGTAATTTTTGCGGCAAATGAATTTTTGCCAAAGAAAGCTGGGCAATAAGAACGGTTCCCGCAGCGGCTTTTTTTGCTGTGGGAACTTGTTTCCGTAGAATAGAAAAATTGTATAAATTTATAAACGCCAGCATCGGCGGGCTTCCTAGAGCATAAATGCTTGAAATGCCTCGCTAGCGCTAGGATTTGTAAATGTATTTTTGAGCACCACATTGGTTTGTTAAGAATCAATAGCGCTCAGAAGCCAAAGCAAAGCATCGATTGTTTTTGTCATGCGATCACGATGTTTCGCTTTGTCTTCTGTACGACTGCAGAAGACGATTTGGTCGAGCAACCGCCCGGTTGCTGTCCGCCATAGAAGGGTAGCGGCCCTTCACCAAATTGACGCCATCAACTCACCGATGGCGCCAGTCGAAGAACATTGGCGCAGCCACAGACCATTTATCTGCATGCTGCGAAATTGCGAATCGAAGTGAATTCCTCGGCGAAAAATCTGCCGCGTAAGCCACTCAGATGCGTGCCATTCCACAACGTTCGGAGATCACGATGTCCCAGCCCACGTCTTATACCTTTACTGAAAAAAAACGCATTCGTAAAAGCTTCGCTAAACGCGCCAGCATGCTCGATGTGCCATTTTTGCTTGCCACCCAGCTTAATTCCTACGCTGAATTTTTGCAGGCCGAAATCGCCGGCACCAGTCGCGCCATGCAAGGTTTGCAATCTGCGTTTAGCTCGGTATTCCCGATTGTCAGTCACAATCAATTCGCGCGTCTTGAATATGTGAGTTACGCACTCGGCCAGCCGCCGTTTGATGTGCTCGAATGCCAGCAACGCGGCCTGACCTATGCTTCGCCATTGCGCGCCAAGGTGCGGCTGGTCATCATGGATCGCGAAGCGTCCAAGCCGACCGTCAAAGAATTAAAAGAGCAAGAAGTTTATATGGGTGAAATTCCGCTCATGACCCAGAACGGCTCGTTCGTAATTAATGGTACCGAGCGTGTCATCGTCTCGCAGTTACATCGTTCGCCTGGCGTGTTTTTTGAGCATGATCGCGGCAAGACCCACTCGTCTGGCAAGCTGTTGTTCTCCGCACGCGTGATTCCGTATCGTGGCTCATGGCTTGACTTCGAATTTGATCCAAAAGATTATTTGTATTTCCGCGTGGATCGTCGCCGCAAATTGCCGGTCACGATTCTGCTCAAAGCGTTAGGCTATTCGCCCGATCAAATCCTGCGCGAATTTTTTGCATTCGATGAATTTCACATCACCAAAAAGGGTGAGATTGAATTAGAGCTGGTACCGGAGCGCTTTAAAGGAGAAACCGCGCGTTTTGACATTACTGCAAAAGACGGCAGAGTCATCGTCCAAAAAGACAAGCGCATTACCGCCAAGCATATTCGCGACATGGAAGCCGCGAAAATGAAGAGTCTAACCGTGAACGACGATTACATGATTGGCCGCGTATTGGCGACCAATATCGTGAACACCGAAACCGGTGAGATAGTTGCGAACGCAAATGAAGAATTGACCGAAGTTTCTTTACGCAAGCTGATCGATGCGGGCGTTGAAACGCTTTACACGATTTACACCAACGACCTCGATCAGGGCGCGTATATTTCCTCAACCTTGCGGGTAGATGAAACCGTGGACGCCCTGAACGCAAAAGTGGCGATTTATCGCATGATGCGTCCAGGCGAGCCGCCAACAGAAGACTCTGTGAATGCGCTGTTCCAGGGCTTGTTCTTCTCCGAAGATCGCTACGATTTGTCGGATGTCGGTCGTATGAAGTTCAACCGCCGCATTGCACGCGAGGGCTTGACAGGCTCGATGACGCTGTCGACCGAAGACATCGTGGCGGTGATCAAGATTCTGGTCGAACTTCGCAACGGTCGCGGCGAGATTGATGATATTGACCACCTCGGCAATCGCCGTATTCGCTCGGTCGGTGAATTGGCTGAAAACCAATTCCGTTCAGGCCTCGTGCGCGTTGAGCGCGCGGTGCGCGAGCGCCTTTCGCAGGCAGAAAGCGAAAACCTGATGCCACATGATTTGATTAACGCCAAGCCTGTCTCGGCCGCGATCAAGGAATTCTTCGGCTCCAGCCAGCTTTCACAGTTTATGGATCAGACCAACCCGCTGTCCGAGATCACCCACAAGCGCCGTGTGTCTGCGCTCGGCCCTGGTGGTCTGACCCGTGAGCGTGCCGGCTTTGAAGTGCGTGACGTGCATCCGACTCACTACGGTCGCGTGTGTCCAATCGAAACACCGGAAGGCCCGAACATTGGTCTGATTAACTCACTTGCGTTGTACGCGCGCGTGAATGAATACGGCTTTATTGAAACGCCCTATCGTAAAGTTGAAAACGGCAAAATGGCCGCTGCGATTGATTATTTGTCCGCGATTGAAGAGGGCAAATATGTGATTGCGCAGGCCAATGCAGAAATCGACAAATCCGGTAAATTCACGGATGAATTGGTGAGCTGCCGTCATCACAACGAATTCACCTTGGCCGCGCCGGATAAGATTGAATACATTGACGTGGCACCCGCACAAATTGTCTCGGTTGCGGCTTCACTTATTCCGTTCCTTGAACACGATGATGCGAACCGCGCATTAATGGGCTCGAACATGCAGCGCCAGGCCGTGCCTTGCCTGCGTGCTGAGAAGTCACTGGTCGGAACCGGTATTGAGCGCACGGTAGCGCTGGATTCTGGCACGGCCGTCATGGCACGCCGCGGTGGACGGGTTGATTTTGTCGATGCAGGCCGTGTCGTGGTGCGCGTGAATGATAACGAAACACAAGCCGGTGAAGCGGGTGTTGATATTTACAACCTCGTGAAATACGTGCGTTCGAATCAAAACACCAATATCAACCAACGACCACTCGTGCGCGTGGGTGACATCATTGCCAAGCGTGACGTGATTGCGGACGGCGCATCGACTGACATGGGTGAATTGGCCCTTGGGCAGAATTTGCTGGTCGCGTTCATGCCGTGGAACGGCTACAACTTCGAAGATTCGATCTTGATCTCCGAGCGTATCGTAGCCGAAGATCGTTACACCTCAATCCACATCGAAGAGCTATCGATTGTGGCGCGTGACACGAAATTGGGCCCGGAAGAAATTACCCGCGATATTTCAAACTTGTCCGAGCGCATGCTGGGCCGCTTGGACGAATCCGGCATTATCTATATCGGTGCCGAAGTGGAAGCCGGTGACGTGCTGGTCGGTAAGGTCACACCAAAAGGCGAGACGCAATTAACGCCGGAAGAAAAATTGCTGCGGGCAATTTTCGGCGAAAAAGCATCCGACGTCAAAGATACATCGCTCCGCGTGCAGTCGGGTATTTCCGGCACCGTGATTGACGTGCAAGTGTTCACGCGCGAAGGTATCGTGCGCGATAAACGTGCGCAACAAATCATTGACGATCAACTGAAAGACTACAAGAAAGATTTGGCCGATCAGTTGCGAATTGTTGAGCAGGATTTGTTCCAGCGTATCGAAAAGACGCTCATTGGCAAAATCGCCAAAGGCGGGCCAAAGAAAATCGTCAAAGGTGCGAAGATTACCAAAACGTATTTGGAAGACCTGCCGCATCACGACTGGTTCGATATTCGCCTGACTGAAGACGATGATGCGCGTGCGCTTGAATCGCAGAAGGAAGCGCTCGAGTTGACGCGTAAAGAGTTTGATAAAGCGTTTGAAGAGAAAAAGCGCAAGCTGACGCAAGGCGACGAGTTGCCACCTGGTGTGCAAAAAATGGTCAAGGTCTATGTGGCCGTCAAGCGCCGCCTGCAACCTGGTGACAAGATGGCCGGTCGCCACGGTAATAAAGGTGTGATCTCGAAAATCGTGCCCATTGAAGACATGCCATTCATGGCCGACGGTACGCAAATGGATATCGTTCTGAACCCGCTGGGCGTGCCATCACGCATGAACGTGGGCCAGATTCTCGAAACGCATTTGGGTTGGGCGGCAAAAGGCTTGGGTCATAAAATTGGCGCTATGCTGAAGGCGCACGAAGGTGAGCAGAAGATTCGCAAGTTCCTCGACAAGGTTTATAACAACAGCGGCAAGAAAGAAGATTTGTCGCTGATGTCGGAGACCGAAGTCATGGAAATGGCGCAGAACCTTACCAACGGCGTGCCGTTTGCAACTCCTGTTTTTGACGGTGCCACCGAAGTGGAAATCCGCGCCATGCTGGATTTAGCCTACGACGATGAAACCACCAAGCGTCTGCAATTAACGCCGACCAAAACTCAGGCGGTGTTGTTTGATGGCCGTACCGGTGAAGCGTTTGAGCGCAACGTGACGGTGGGTTATATGCACATTCTGAAACTACATCACTTGGTCGATGACAAAATGCATGCCCGCTCTACCGGTCCGTACTCGCTAGTAACCCAGCAGCCGTTGGGTGGTAAAGCGCAATTCGGTGGTCAGCGCTTCGGCGAGATGGAAGTTTGGGCGCTGGAAGCTTATGGCGCGTCGTACACGCTGCAGGAAATGCTGACCGTGAAGTCCGACGACACGTTGGGCCGCACCAAAGTTTACGAAAACATTGTCAAGGGCGAGCACAAGATAGAGGCCGGTATGCCGGAGTCATTCAACGTGTTGGTCAAGGAAATCCGTTCGTTAGCGATTGATATTGATCTGGTTCGGAATTAAGCGTGTTGATAGGAGAGGCCACTTATTACGGTGGCTTCCGTAAATCGAAAACGATGAAACCCCAATCAGTCAGACATCTGGAGAAATCATGAAAGCGCTATTAGATTTATTCAAGCAAGTTACCGTAGAAGAAGAATTCGATGCGATCAAGATCGGGCTTGCTAGCCCGGAGAAGATTCGTTCGTGGTCTTACGGTGAAGTAAAGAAACCCGAAACGATTAACTATCGTACATTCAAGCCCGAGCGCGATGGTTTGTTTTGCGCCAAAATTTTTGGCCCGATCAAAGATTACGAGTGTCTGTGCGGTAAGTACAAGCGTCTCAAGCACCGCGGCGTGATCTGCGAAAAGTGCGGCGTTGAAGTCACCTTATCGCGTGTACGTCGCGAACGTATGGGTCACATTGAATTGGCATCGCCAACAGCGCACATCTGGTTTCTGAAATCGCTACCGTCGCGCTTGGGCATGGTGCTGGATATGACCTTGCGCGATATCGAACGCGTTTTGTATTTTGAAGCGTTCGTGGTGACGGATGGTGGCATGACGCCACTGCAGCGCCGTCAGTTGTTGACTGAAGACGATTACCTTGCCAAGGTTGAAGAATACGGCGACGAATTCACCGCCTTGATGGGCGCTGAAGGTATTCGCGATCTGCTGCGCAAACTTGATTTGCCGCACGAGATGGAACAGCTGCACAAAGACTTGGGTAACACCGGGTCTGAAGCCAAAATCAAGAAAATCGCCAAGCGTTTGAAAGTGCTTGAGGCATTCTCCAAGTCAGGCATCAAGCCCGACTGGATGGTAATGGAAGTACTGCCTGTGCTGCCCCCGGATTTGCGTCCGTTGGTGCCGCTGGATGGTGGTCGTTTCGCTACCTCCGATTTAAATGATCTTTATCGCCGTGTGATTAACCGTAACAATCGGTTGAAGCGGTTGCTAGAATTGAAGGCGCCGGAAATTATCGTCCGCAACGAGAAGCGCATGTTGCAAGAAGCCGTCGATTCGCTGCTGGATAACGGTCGTCGCGGCAAGGCCATGACGGGCGCCAACAAGCGTGCATTGAAATCACTTGCCGATATGATTAAAGGTAAGTCGGGTCGTTTCCGCCAGAATTTGCTCGGTAAACGCGTCGATTATTCTGGTCGTTCCGTGATCGTGGTCGGCCCGACACTGAAACTGCATCAGTGTGGCCTGCCAAAGAAAATGGCGCTGGAATTGTTCAAGCCGTTTGTGTTCCACAAGCTTGAAGTATTGGGCATTGCTGGCACTATTAAAGCGGCCAAGCGCGAAGTGGAAAATGAAAATCCGGTAGTCTGGGATATTTTGGAAGACGTGATCCGCGAGCATCCAATCATGCTGAACCGTGCGCCCACGCTGCATCGATTGGGAGTGCAGGCATTTGAGCCAGTTTTGATTGAAGGCAAAGCGATTCAGCTGCATCCGCTGGTTTGCGCAGCGTTTAACGCCGATTTTGACGGTGATCAAATGGCGGTACATGTGCCGATCTCGTTAGAAGCGCAGATGGAATGTCGTACCTTGATGTTGGCGTCGAACAACATTTTGTTCCCAGCTTCTGGCGAGCCATCGATTGTGCCGTCCCAAGATATCGTGTTGGGGCTGTACTACATGACCCGCGAGCGTGTGAACGCGATGGGCGAGGGTACGATGTTTATCAACGTGTCAGAAGCATTGCGCGCTTATCAGTCGGGAAACGTGGCCTTGAACGCGAAGGTGACGGTTCGCATCAAGGAAACGGACAAAGACGAAAAAGGCGAAATCATCTCGCGTGTCACGCGCTATGAGACCACCGTGGGCCGAGCGATTTTATCGGAAATTTTGCCGCAAGGGCTTCCGTTTACTTACATTAATAAATCTTTGAAGAAAAAGGAAATCTCGAAAATTATCAATGCTGCATTCCGTCGTTGCGGAATTCGCGAGACGGTCATTTTCGCCGACCAAATGATGTATACCGGCTTTAATTACGCTACCCGCGCTGGTTTGTCGATCTCGATTGATGACATGTTAATTCCGCCGCAAAAGAAAGACATCATTGCGGCATCGGAAAAGGAAGTGAAAGAAATCGAGGCACAATACACTTCGGGTCTGGTCACGCAAGGCGAGCGCTACAACAAAGTGGTGGACATCTGGGGCCGTGCCGGTGACCAGGTGGCGAAGGCTATGATGGATCAATTGGCGAAAGAGCCGGTCACTACCCGCGACGGTGTTGAAACCACGCAAGAATCATTTAACGCGATTTACATGATGGCTGATTCTGGCGCACGCGGATCAGTGGCCCAGATCCGGCAATTGGCGGGGATGCGCGGTTTGATGGCGAAACCGGATGGCTCCATTATCGAGACTCCGATTACGGCCAATTTCCGTGAAGGTTTAAACGTCTTGCAGTACTTCATCTCAACCCACGGGGCACGTAAGGGTTTGGCCGACACTGCGCTGAAGACCGCGAATTCTGGCTATCTCACCCGACGATTGTGTGATGTGGTACAAGATTTAGTGGTAACCGAGGATGATTGCCACACCACTAACGGTCTCGTGTTTAAGGCGCTGATTGAGGGTGGAGAAGTGGTTGAAGCCTTGCGCGAACGTATTCTGGGCCGCGTCGCGACTGACGATGTGCTTCATCCGGATACTCAAGCGGTGGTCGCTAAAGCGGGCGCAATGTTAGACGAAGATGTCATGGACTTGATTGAAGCCGCTGGCGTCGACGAAGTGAAAGTCCGCACGCCGCTGACCTGCGATACGCGTTTTGGTTTATGTACCATGTGTTACGGTCGCGATTTGGGCCGTGGCTCAATGGTAAACGTGGGTGAAGCGGTTGGCATCATTGCCGCGCAGTCGATCGGTGAGCCGGGAACTCAGCTAACAATGCGCACGTTCCATATCGGTGGTGCTGCTTCGCGTAACGCGGTGGCATCAAGCGTTGAAGCAAAATCATCGGGTGTGATTCGCTTCTCGCCGGGTATGCGTCATGTTGTCAATGCTCGCAACGAAGTCATTGTGATTGCCCGTAACGGTGAACTCATCATCACTGAAGAAAATGGTCGTGAGCGTGAGCGGCATAAAGTACCGTATGGCGCAACGTTGATGGTGAAAGAAGGCGCGAAAATCAAAGCAGGTTTGACGCTGGCTGGTTGGGACCCGCACACCCGTCCGATCATTTCGGAATATGCGGGTGAAGTCCGTTTTGAAAACGTTGAAGAAGGCATTACCGTTGCCAAGCAGATTGATGATACGACCGGCCTTTCAAGCTTGGTGGTCATTGACCCTAAGCGACGCGGTTCAGTGACGAGCAAAGGTTTGCGCCCAGCAGTGAAATTGATTGACGCAAACGGTAAGGATATAAAGCAGGCGAATTCAGATACGCCAGTGAACTACACTTTCCAGATTGGTTCGATCATCACGGTCAAGAATGGTCAGCAGGTACGAGTGGGCGAAGTAATGGCGCGCATTCCCCAAGAGTCATCGAAAACGCGTGACATTACCGGTGGTTTGCCGCGCGTGGCCGAGTTGTTCGAGGCCCGCTCACCCAAAGATGCTGGCTTGCTGGCTGAAGTGACGGGAACCGTTTCGTTCGGTAAAGATACCAAGGGCAAGCAGCGTCTGGTGATTACAGACTTTGACGGTATTGCTCACGAGTATTTGATACCGAAAGATAAGCACGTCACGGCGCATGATGGCCAAGTGGTGAATAAAGGGGAATCAATTGTTGATGGTCCGGCTGATCCGCATGACATTCTGAAGCTGCAGGGTGTAGAAGCGTTAGCACGTTACATCACTGACGAAGTGCAGGACGTGTATCGCTTGCAGGGTGTGAAGATCAACGACAAGCATATTGAAGTGATTGTGCGCCAGATGTTACGCCGTGTGATTATTGTTGACAACGGTGACACCCGATTCATTCTGGGTGAGCAGTTGGAGCGTGCGGATGTGCTGCATGAAAATGATCGGGTCGTCAAGGAGGGCAAGAAACCGGCCATGTATAACCATATGCTTCTCGGTATTACCAAGGCCAGCTTATCGACTGATTCGTTTATCTCGGCAGCATCGTTTCAGGAAACCACTCGGGTACTCACCGAAGCCGCAATCATGGGCAAACGTGATGAGCTGCGCGGATTGAAAGAAAACGTTATTGTGGGACGTCTAATTCCGGCGGGTACGGGTCTGGCCTTCCACCGTGCGCGTCGCAAGACTGCCCGCGTTCCAGCGGCTTCCAGCGGAATTAGCTTCGGTTTCGATGACGCATCAGAAGCCAAGGATGAAGTCGAGCAAGTGGCGTAGTAAATTTAGTTAGCGCGCTTAAAAAACGCGGATCGATAGTTTGGGCTGATGTCGATCCGTGTTTCAGTTTTAGTTTGTGATTAAGGATCATCCTGCTATTGACTGCAGGCCGATTCAATTTGTATAATGTTGGGCTTTCCAGTATTCCGGATAAAACTCCGCGGTACTGGACGTAAACCAAAGCCCTGTAAATGAACCTGAAGCCGTCTTCAACGATGCGTCTTCAAGCAGGAAACAATTCAGTGAGCGGATTTAAACATGCCAACCATTAATCAGTTGTTGCGTAAACCACGCACAAAAATCAAGGTCAAGAGTAAAGTCCCGGCCATGCAAAACTGCCCGCAAAAGCGAGGCGTTTGCACCCGTGTGTACACCACTACCCCAAAGAAGCCAAATTCAGCGCTTCGTAAAGTTTGTAAAGTCCGCCTCACGAATGGCTTTGAAGTCATCTCCTACATCGGTGGTGAAGGTCATAATCTTCAAGAGCACTCGGTGGTTCTTATCCGTGGCGGTCGCGTTAAAGACTTGCCGGGCGTGCGCTATCACACCGTTCGCGGTTCGCTTGATACGGCCGGCGTAAAAGATCGCAAACAATCACGTTCCAAGTACGGTACCAAAAAACCAAAGGCTGGCGGCGCGAAGTAGTTTCGCCTTCCGTTCAGTCACAACCTATTTTTAGAAGTTTTAGAGGAAACAATCATGCCTCGTCGTCGCGAAGTCCCCAAACGCGAGATCCTGCCGGATCCAAAGTTTAAAAGCACCGAAATCTCCAAGTTTGTAAATGTTCTGATGACGGCTGGTAAAAAAGCGGTTGCAGAACGCATTATTTACGGCGCCTTGGAACAAATCCAGAAGAAGTCTGGAAAAGATCCTGTGGAAGTTTTCAATGCCGCCATCAACTCAGTAAAGCCAATGGTTGAAGTCAAGTCGCGCCGTGTGGGTGGTGCAAACTACCAAGTGCCGGTTGAAGTGCGTCCAGTGCGCCGCACTGCGCTGTCAATGCGCTGGTTAAAAGAGGCTGCGCGCAAGCGTGGTGAGAAGTCAATGGGCGCACGTTTGGCGGGTGAATTGCTTGACGCTTCCGAAGGTCGTGGTTCTGCGATTAAGAAGCGCGAAGAAGTCCATCGCATGGCTGAAGCAAACAAAGCGTTTGCTCACTATCGCTTCTAAGCAGGAAAAGTTGTCCCGCCGGCCCATGAGGTATGCGGGTCTGTAGGGTAAACCCAGAAAGGCTACCATCGTGGCACGCAAGACTCCTATTGAACGTTATCGCAATATCGGTATTTCCGCGCATATTGACGCGGGTAAAACTACGACCACTGAACGTGTGCTTTTTTACACCGGCGTTAATCACAAAATTGGTGAAGTTCATGATGGCGCAGCCACGATGGACTGGATGGAGCAGGAGCAAGAGCGCGGCATCACGATTACCTCTGCTGCTACGACCTGTTTCTGGAAGGGCATGGCGGGCAATCATCAAGAACACCGCATAAATATTATTGATACCCCGGGTCACGTCGACTTTACAATCGAAGTTGAGCGCTCGATGCGTGTGCTTGACGGTGCGTGTATGGTTTATTGCGCTGTGGGCGGTGTACAGCCGCAATCTGAGACTGTATGGCGTCAGGCTAATAAATATAAAGTGCCACGTTTGGCGTTTGTGAACAAGATGGACCGCACTGGCGCCAATTTTTTCAAAGTTTATGAGCAGATGCGCGCGCGTTTGAAGGCGAATCCTATTCCTTTGCAGGTGCCCATTGGTGCTGAAGAGAATTTCAAAGGTCTGGTTGATCTGGTGAAAATGAAGGCCATCATCTGGAACGAGGAAGATAAAGGTGTGACCTTTACCTATGGCGAAATTCCAGCTGAGCTCAAAGACGAGTGCGACGAGTGGCACAACAAAATGGTGGAAACCGCTGCTGAAGCTAATGAGGACTTGATGAACAAGTACCTCGAGGGCGGCGTATTGACTGAAGCCGAAATCAAACTTGGTTTGCGCGAGCGCACCATCAAGGGCGAAATCGTGCCGATGTTATGTGGCTCCGCATTCAAGAACAAGGGAGTGCAAGCGATGTTGGATGCGGTGATCGACTATATGCCTGCGCCAACGGATATTCCGCCGGTTAAGGGTATGGATGAGTCGGAACAGCCCGTTACCCGCAGAGCGGACGATAGCGAAAAGTTTTCCGCACTGGCATTTAAGCTGATGACAGATCCATTCGTAGGCCAACTGACGTT
>JAYVYF010000033.1:0-8271 GCA_043784585.1 Burkholderiales bacterium | reverse complement strand
TAGGTCTGTGCTTTGTTTCTGCATTTGTGATCCCCTTGGCTTGTGTGCAATGTTTTTCTGTTGTGCAGTTGGAGGTGAGGGGTTTTTAGAAGTTCCCATATCAGTGGCTATTATTCTGCTTGGCGTCAGCCGGGACGAGTCCACAGGAACGCCAGATTGAGTATAAAAGGCACCGCGAGAATAACTGCCGAGCAAAAGTAGGCGGAACGAAAGATGGAATACGCTTCTGCGTATGGTTTTCCATCCGACGCGCTGGGCAACAGCACTTCACGCCATAAAAACGGGTGGAAAAAAGTGAAGAATGAGAACGCGAAAGTTTTGGGGAATGCCGCGCTGATTTGTGGAAACGATTTGTTCAAAAAGACTTTCAGGCGGTTAAATTCAAACGCAAAAACATATACCGCACCCACGAACGTGGTGAACGCAAAGGCACTCAGGAACCTCGTCGCCGAGCCGACAAAAAAAGTGCTGGCGACGTAGAGGGCGATAGCAAAACTCCAGGTGCGCCAATAAAGTGGAATATACGATCGGTACGGTGGCATTGAAGCGTAAAAATTCGTATTTATTTGTATTGAATGGTCTCGGCGTTCCGCAACAACGACTAACTTGCGGCTTTTTGCGAAAACCGCGTTTCAGCTTTTTGTAACAACCACGACTGCACCGATTTAACAATGCCGTCTTTGTTGAGACCGCAATCGGCGAGCAGCACAGCAGGGTCGCCGTGTTCGACAAAGGCGTCGGGCAGGCCCAGCTGCAAGACCGGAATATTAAGGCCTTGCGCTTCAAGTGACTCCAGCACGGCACTACCGGCACCGCCCATGACCACGTTTTCCTCAATGGTCACCAAGTAGTCATGCGTGGTGGCGATCTTAAAAATAAGCGCTTCATCAATCGGCTTGACGAAGCGCATATTGGCGACCGCTGCGTTCAATTCATCACCCGCGTCGGTGGCCGGTTTGACCATCGAGCCAAAAGCCAGAATGGCGACACGCTTGGGCGCAAAACCCTTGATTTCTCGAACGGTGACACCCTTACCCAACGGCAAGGCAGTCATCTCGCTCTGGATGGCGACACCTGGTCCGTTGCCGCGCGGATAGCGTACCGCCGAAGGAGAATCCAGCGTGAACGCGGTGTACAACATCTGCCGACATTCATCTTCGTTTGACGCGGCCATCACGGTCATATTCGGGATGCAACGCATAAACGACATATCAAATGCGCCATGATGGGTCGGCCCATCGGCACCGACCAAACCGCCGCGATCCAACGCGAACACCACCGGCAGATTTTGCAACGCGACGTCGTGAATCAGCTGGTCGTAACCACGCTGCATGAAGGTGGAATAAATTGCCAATACGGGCTTCATGCCATCCGCCGCCAAGCCTGCTGCGAACGTGACCGCGTGCTGCTCGGCAATTGCCACATCAAAATAGCGGCCCGAAAATTCCTGCGAAAATTTAACCAGTCCGGAGCCTTCGCGCATCGCCGGTGTAATGCCAACCAAGCGCTTATCAACGCGCGCCATATCGCACAGCCAATCACCGAAAATTTGCGTGTAGCTGAGCTTGGGCTTTACGTCAGGCAACGATACAGTTTTGACAAACCCAACCTTGGGGTCAAATCGGCCTGATGCGGCGTGATACTGGATCGGATCATCTTCTGCCAGCTTGTAGCCCTGGCCTTTTTTCGTGACCACGTGTAAAAACTGCGGGCCGCCTAGCTTCTTGATATTGCTCAACGTTTCTACCAATACATCGACGTTATGCCCGTCAATCGGACCCACGTAATTGAAACCGAATTCCTCGAACATGGTCGAGGGCGAAATCATGCCTTTGGCGTGCTCTTCGACGCGTTTGGCAATTTCTTTAAACGTTGGCGTGGCGGACAAAATCCGCTCGGCAGTTTTTTTGGTATTCGCATAAAAACGACCCGACATCAGCTTCGCGAAATAATTATTCAGCGCGCCGATAGATTCGGAAATCGACATATCATTGTCGTTCAAGATCACGATAACGTCCTCGCGACCCACGTTATTCATGGCCTCAAACGCCATGCCGCCGGTGATCGCGCCGTCACCAATGATGGCGACTGATTTACGATTAGTGCCGGACAAACGCGACGCCACGGCCATGCCAAGTGCGGCTGAAATAGAAGTTGAGGAATGTGCGGTGCCGAAGGTATCGTATGGACTTTCTTCGCGGCGCGGGAAGCCGGCGATACCCCCTTTCTGGCGTAGTTTCGGCATACCGGCTTTGCGACCAGTCAAAATTTTATGACCGTAGGTTTGATGGCCCACATCCCACACCAGCCGGTCTTCAGGTGTATTGAATACATAGTGCAGCGCAATCGTGAGCTCGACCGTGCCTAAATTGGACGAGAAATGGCCGCCGGTAGCCGAGACAGAATCGACGATGAATTCGCGCAGCTCAACCGCAAGCGCTGGCAAATCGCGGCGATCCAGTTTGCGGAGGTCGGCTGGATCCGAAATGGGATCAAGAAACGGATATTTTGTCGTTGTGGTCATAAATTTAGTTTTTTCTGCTTCACCATTGTCACAAAAAATACAGCAAACCTTTGCTTGAATTTAGCCTGAATCTAGTATTCGCGCCGTACGATAAATTCGGCAAGTTGGCGAAGACGAGTAGCACGCTTACCGAAACTTTCAACCGCAGCATGCGAATCCATCAGCAACTCGCCGGCGAAACGCTTGGCCGGTGCCAAACCCATCAAACTCACATACGTTGGTTTGTTTGCGTGTTGATCTTTACCCGCAGTTTTGCCTAACGTCTCAGTATTAGACTCGCAATCGAGAATATCGTCCACTACCTGAAAAGCCAAGCCCACGCACTTGGCATAGCGGTCGAGATGTTTCATTTCATCTGGCTGTAATGCACGTCCGCACAATGCGCCCAACTGTACAGACGCGCGAATCAATGCGCCGGTTTTCAGAATGTGCATATATTCGAGCTCCGGCAGCGTGATTGTTTTGTTCACATTAGCCAAATCGATCGCCTGACCACCCGCCATGCCGTGCGATCCGCAGGCTTTGGTGAAATGCTGGATCATCATAAGCTGTGTTTCAGCTGAATCAGCCAATTTATGTGTGCTTACTATCTCAAACGCCAATGCCTGCAGGGCGTCTCCGGCCAGTAGCGCAGTCGCTTCGTCAAACTCAATGTGACAAGTCGGACGTCCGCGACGCAAGTTATCATCGTCCATGCAGGGCAAATCGTCGTGAATAAGCGAATAGGTATGGATAAATTCGACCGCGGCAGAAACCGCCTTCACCCGCGCCGGATCCGCCTCTGTGACCAGACCTGCTGCAAACGCCAGCATCGGCCGCACACGCTTACCGCCGCTCATTGAGGAGTAGCGCATGGCCGCATGAAGTCGCTGTGGCTGAATATCCGGCGACGGCAGTAAATCCCCGAGCGTACGCTCCATGTCCATCGCGACTTGCCGCGACCAGTCTTGAAAATCATTCATTTTTTTATCTAGTGAAATCAAGATTCTGCATCTTGATGGAAATCTTTTAGGGCACCACCTGAGCCGTTTGAGCCACCGTCAAGTACCTGAATGCGCTGCTGGGCGTCACTCAATACCTTGTCGCAATATTTGATCAATTCCGCACCACGTTGGTAGGCGCTGAGCGACTCTTCCAGTGGCAATTGCCCACTTTCCATTTTATCAACCAGCAGATCGAGCTCAGCCATCGCAGCTTCGAAGTTTTTAGGGGGGGTTCCAAGTAGTGCTTTAGCCATGATTGTTCCCAAAGGTGTTGCAAAGAGCTTACAAAAAACAATCTGAAATCATAACCGAATCACGCAATGTGAGTCCATTGCTGAAGAACGTTGGATACGGTGCCCGAGCTGTGCTGCGGATGCAAAACAACGGAAAGCTGAGCTTTTGACTATCTTTAATTTGTTTTGGATCGTGCTTGCTTGCCTTTTTGCCCCCTCTAAGGCAGAATCGCGACTCCATTTCCCGTGTCGACCGAGTTTTTTCGACACATTTTCGCGGGACGGAGCAAGCGGAGTTAAAAGCTAGTTTTCTCGATCGCCCGGGTGTTGTTTTTACTTTGGTTATCTCGCTGTAATTAATGCGAGAAATTGGAGGTAAGGACTATGTCCATATTGTTAGGGCACCGGGAATTAAAACCCGTTGCAACCCAGCTCCCCTTGAGCTGGTATTTTGATCCTGCTATTTACCAGCGTGAGCTCGAAGTTTTCTTCAAGCGCGGGCCCGGCTACGTCGGTCATTCGTTGATGGTGCCGAACGAAAATGACTATCGTGTGCTCGAAATCACCGATGGCGCATGGTCACTGGTGAATAATGCTGATCAAATCGACTTGGTATCAAATGTATGCCGTCATCGCCAAGCAGTGATGCTGCGCGGTGCAGGTACGCTGCCGAGTGGCAATATCGTGTGTCCGCTGCACCGCTGGACATATGACGGCGAAGGCAAATTATTGGGCGCACCCTATTTTGCCGAGCAGCCGTGCCTCGACCTGCCGCGGAAGAAATTGCAAAACTGGAAAGGCATGCTGTTTCAGGGCCAACGCGATATTGCGGGCGATTTAGGCAAGCTGGGCTGCGCAAAAGATTTAGATTTCGATGGCTACATGCTTAACAGAATTGAAGTTACCGAATATAACTTCAACTGGAAAACATTTATAGAAGTGTATTTGGAGGATTACCACGTCGGCCCGTTTCATCCCGGGCTCGGCCAGTTTGTAGACTGCGAAAACTTGAATTGGGAATTTGGCAATTGGTATAGCGTGCAGACCGTGGGCATACACAAAGCGTTGCAAAAACCCGGCTCACCCATTTATAAGCAATGGCATGATTCGGTGATGAATTTTCGCGGTGGCGAAGTGCCGCCGCAGGGTGCGATTTGGCTTACCTATTACCCCAACGTGATGGTCGAATGGTATCCACATGTGCTGGTGGTATCGACCATCGTGCCGCGCGGGGTGGGCGCATGCAGTAATGTGGTTGAATTTTATTATCCGGATGAGATTCAACATTTCGAGCCGGAATTTATCGCCGCGCACCAGCAAGCGTATAACGAAACCGCGGTTGAGGATGAAGAAATTTGCCAGCGGATGAACGATGGACGCAAGCTTTTATGGCGCGAGGGTCGCGACGAGCAAGGGCCCTATCAAAGCCCAATGGAAGATGGCCTCGTGCATTTCCATGAATTTATTCAATCGCAGATGCGCGGGAGTTGAAGATCAACTCGACCATTACGCAGACGCCGGCCGTAGTGGTGATGGCAATGAAGGCGGCAATAACGGCGGCAGCAGCCCGAAGATGACGGCATGACCTCGTCATGGATGCTAATTGCGGGCGCACTGTTCGCGACCATGGGCACCTTCGCCAAGCTACTGGGTACAAAATTCAGCGGTGCTGAGCTGTCGCTATATCGGTCACTGGCTGGACTGGTCATCGTCGGCGGGTTCATTTTATGGAAGCGTTCATCGGTGCTCACTCCATTCTGGCGCGGCCATTTTTGGCGCGGAACCACCGGCACCGTTTCACTCATCGGCTACTTTTACGCCATGACCAAACTTCCGCTCGCGACTGCGATTATGCTCAATTACACCTCCCCGATTTTTCTGACCATTCTCTCCCACGTCTTACTAAAAGAAAAGCTGAGTCGCCGTTTGGTATTCGCTATTGCGCTCGGCTTTATTGGCGTAGCACTACTGCTGCGACCCACTTTCGAGGGTGAAAATGCATACGCAGGCTTCATTGGTCTCGCATCCGGTTTTTTCGCGGCGTGCGCGTATTTGAATGTGAAAAAGCTGGGCGATGCCGGCGAGCCAGAATGGCGAGTGGTGTTTTATTTTGCGGTCGCCGGCACGATCGGCTCAGCGATTTTTCAAACCCTCGCTACAGGGTCGTTTCAAGCTATAAATGCTCCAAACATCCCGTATTTAATGGGCCTTGGAATTGCCGCGACCGCGGCACAGCTGGCGATGACGCGCGCCTACCATCGCGGCAACACGCTCGTGGTCGGTGCATTCGCGTATTCAACGGTGATCTTTGCCTCACTCGCAGGCATTTTTATATTCAACGAACTTTTATCGCCGATTGCGTGGGTCGGCATGGCGATTATTGTGGCCAGTGGATTACTGGCGAAGCGTGCGGACCGCCTTACAAAAGATGGGACCGTAAAAAATAAGAAAATTCAAACCAAGCTAACGAAAACTTCTACCAACGCAGATTAGCGAGATCATTAACTTTGATTGCGAAAACTCAAGATGCTTATTTCTACGACCGAATTAACCGCAAAAATTGGCGATACCCATTGTGTTATTTTCGATTGCCGACACGATCTGTTCGACCTCGGTAAAGGCGAGCGCTTATATCGCGAAGGACATATTCCCGGCGCGATTTTTGCAAATCTGGATACGGATTTATCAGGCGAGAAATCTGGCAGCAATGGCCGTCATCCATTGCCCTCACCTGCGGCGTTCACCGCATTTTTAGCGCGTAATGGCGTATCCAACACGACACAGATTGTGGCCTACGACGATGTCGGCGGCCAGTTTGCATCGCGGCTTTGGTGGCTCTCGCGATGGATCGGTTTGACTCAGGCCTCATTACTTGATGGCGGCATTCCAAAATGGATTGCCGATGGCCATGCGCTGTCACGCGCTGTACCGGTGCCCAAACCCGCAGCGCTTCGCGGGCATGCTGATCCGCTAATGGTGTTGAATGCAGACGAAGTCGAGGCGGGCCTGAAGATTGCTGCAACCACATTGATTGATGCACGAGCGCCAGAGCGTTATCGGGGTGATATTGAGCCCATTGATCCGGTGGCGGGGCATATTGCAGGTGCCAAAAACAGATTTTATAAAGAAAATTTAAACGCTGATCTGACGATGCGACCGCCGGCAGAAATTAATACCGCGTTCGCTTCAATAATGAATGCACGGCACGCCGTTGAGGTCGTTCATCAATGTGGCTCGGGCGTAACGGCGTGTGCAAATATTTTTGCAATGGAATATGCAGGTCTGAACGGTTCAAAGCTTTATCCGGGTTCGTGGAGCGAATGGATTACCAATCCTGCGCGACCCATCATTAAAGGCGTTGCTAAAAACAGCGCTAAAGGCAGCACAGCCGGGGATGCAAAATAACGTTTGATTAATGGGGGAGTTTGATATGAAAAGAAATGCTTTGTTGGGATTAGCGGCAGCCGGAATTCTTTCTATTGGTAGCGGGCTCACCTACGGCCAATTCATTACGCCGGCCTCAAATCTGGTTATCGAAAATATCCCGCCAATAACCGAGGCGCTCACCAAAAAAGTGGAAGCCTATACCCAGTTCAAGCCGTCATCAATGATCGCGTGGCATCCTCAAGACGGCAGCATTCTGGTGCGGATGCGCCTGAACAACAGCAACCAGCTACATCTAGTCAAAGCGCCGGGCGCCAAGCCAGAGCCACTTACCGATTTTGCAGACGCCGTCAGCAACGCCACTTTTCAGCCCACCAAAGGCGAATATCTGCTGTTCACGCGGGCAACGGACGGTAATGAAATTTTTCGGATTTACCGGCTCGACTTAGCGTCAAAAATAGTTACGCCGGTGTCGCCTGAATCGGAGCGTGCCAGCAGCCCGGCGTGGAACCGCAGCGGCGACCGCATCGTGTTCACCACCGCATCGGTTGATCGCAAAGATAAAGCACAATCGCTTCAGGAATCCGCTGCACGCAAGGCCACCACCAAGCTTTACATCGCCGACCCACTCAAGCCTGACACGGCAAAAGTCATCGCAAGCTTTGATGGGGGTGGCTTTTCATCGTTTCGGTTCTCGCCTGATGGAAAATCTCTGGCCTATCTTGAATATATATCGGCCAGTGAGTCGCATTTGTGGATGATAAATATCGCGACGGGCAGGCAGACACGTATTACGCCAGCACCCCCAGCAGCAGCAGTCAAAACCAACGGTGCCATTGCCGTCACGGTGGCGTACGGCGAGCCGCGATTTGCGAGCGACGGCAAAGGCATTTATACCGTCTCTGATCGCGATAGCGAATATCGGCGTTTGGTGTACATCGACATTCAAAGCGGGAAAGAACGAGTTCTGACAGCACACCTTAAACATGACGTCGATGACTTCAGCATTTCAAACCGAGCCAACCGAATTGCTTTCACTACCAATGAAGACGGGGCTTCAGTGCTGCGTTTTCTGGAATTAAAAACTGACAAGGAGCTACCACGCCCAGCCTTGCTGCCCGGCGAAATATCGGGATTACGCTGGAAA
>JAYVYF010000032.1:0-2666 GCA_043784585.1 Burkholderiales bacterium | reverse complement strand
GAAGATCCATTCGGCGCATCCATGTGCCTGGTGCTGGTGGGGGTGTTTTTTGCCGCGAAGCTTTACCGCATGACGCTTTTGACCATCGGCGATTTTTATCGAAGACGCTATGGCAAAACCGTTGAAATATTTTGCTCGGTCGCCATTATTTTCTCGTACCTTGGCTGGGTCGCCGCTCAGGTAACGGCCCTGGGCCTGGTGTTTAACGTTGTCAGCAATGGCGCCATCAGCGTGGATATGGGCATGCTGATTGGAACGTTGTCGGTGCTGGTTTATGTCATCTTTGGCGGCATGCTGGCGATTGCATGGACTGATTTTATTCAAGTGATTGTATTGGTGGTGGGGCTGTCCATCATCGCGGTGATGGCGGGCAATCTTGCGGGTGGGCCGGACAAAGTATTGGCCTTGGCTCAAACCAATGACTGGTTCAAGTTTTTCCCCGAGCCGAAATTTCATGACGTGATTTTCTTTATTGCGGCGGCCATCACGATGATGCTGGGCTCAATTCCCCAGCAAGATATTTTCCAGCGGGTGATGTCAGCAAAGAATTCCAAAACCGCCCAACGTGGCGCTGTCATTGGCGGTTTATGTTATTTGGCGTTTGCGTTTGTGCCGATGTTTATTGTCGCCTGCGCAGTGCTGATCATGCCCGCTGAAACGAAGGATTTGCTGGCCAACGATCCGCAGCGCGTACTACCAACTTTGGTTCTGAAATTCATGCCGTTTGCCGCGCAGGTATTATTTTTTGGCGCGCTTTTGTCGGCCATTAAATCGACTGCGTCGGCAACGCTGCTGGCACCATCTACCAGCTTTGTTGAAAATATTTACAAAAATTTTCGTCCCAACATGACTGATAAGCAAGAGCTCTTTGCGTTTCGGGTCACCCTGTTTATTTTTACTGCTTGTGTGCTGGCCTACGCCATGGTGATGAAAGGCACGCCCATTTATGAAATGGTTTCCGGCGCGTATCAGGTCACATTGGTTGGAGCGTTCGTGCCGCTGGTATGCGGCCTCTACTGGGAACGTGCAACGCGATATGGGGCTATTGCTTCGATCGTTTTCGGCATCCTCACTTGGGTTATGTTTTTGGCGACGCCACTGGGGGCATCGTTCCCCGCGCAGCTCGCAGGAGTGTTGATGGCAGGGGTCGGCATGATCGGCGGCTCACTGCTTTCCAAACCCCACGAGCACCAAGCGCATGGCGCAGGCGACCATTCCCATACAGCGCACTTTTCCCCAACCCATGACGTCACTCATCAAGGGCATAGCTCGGTGCATGCGGTCAAACAAGCCTAACGCGGGCCAGCATCGGCCTCAACGCCAAGCGGTGAAAGGCATCTATGCTGGGCATCCATCCTATCCGCAAACCAGCCCTCAAATTCTGTAGTTCAACGGTTAGCCGTTGATTGGTCGGTGCCAGAGCCCTAATCTGTCAATATGCGCGGTGGGTTTGTTATTTGCCTAGGTAGCGTAATTTCAAAAAACGGGTTGGTTATGTTTAAAGCCTTTGGAAATTTCCTTCATCGCACCCCCTGGTGGGCGATGCTTCTTATCGGGTTGCTCACCCTAATTTTGCTCGGTATTTTTACGCTGCCTGCGCAGGTTATTCGCTTATCCAGCAGCGGCGAAACTCCCGAAATAAATCGCGCGATCAAACGTGAAATTGACTCGGCATTCGGCGATTCCGCCCTCGGCCTGGCTGAAGGTGTGGTGTCGGCGATGCGTGAGCGTACCAACGACCCTGCTCGCCGCCGCGAGCTCGACTTGGCGCAAGAAGGCATTGCCGAGGCACGCAAGGAAATTTTCAATGCACAGGACGAAATCAAGCGTGCGGTGAGCGAAGCCGCGAAAGATGCAAGCGGAGCGGCGGCTGATGCTGCGCAGGCGGCACGCGAAGCCGCTAACGAATCTACCGTCAATGCTATTGAGGCCGCACGTGCGGCAACTGAAGCGCTATTGGAAAGTGCCACCGAGCGCCGCCAAGCGATTGAAGGGGCGCGGGCTGATGTCGAGAAATCGCTGAAATCTGCAGGTGTAGTTGCCCCGGAAACATTGAAATCGCTGGACGAGCAGCTGCAAGCTGCCAAGATTCAGGAGGATGTTGCGAAAAAATCGCTTGATGCACTGACTAAATCTCAAGCAGAAGTCGCCAAGAGCAATTTCAAGTTGGATTTCGATGTAAACGGGTCCAAATTTAAAATCGGTATTGATGAAAACGTGAAAGAGAGCCTGCGTGAGGGACTCAAATCCGCCATAAAATCTGGGATTGCCGAAGGCATCAGGCAAGGCACCAAGGCAGACGTTAAGCGAGGCGATAAAATAGCGGGCAAAGCCGGCGATAGCGCGACCTCGCCTCCGAACCCACCGAGCGCTCCAGGCGCGCCTCCCACAACGTTTGTTTCACCGGCCTTGCCTATTTCCCCTGCACCGCCCATGTTCTCGCCCTTGCCAGCCGAGCTTCGGCAGGATATCCACGCGAAGGTTGCGCAAGATGTGAAGCGTATTGGTCTGGGCAGCGCATTGATCCTCGCGTTCATTCCCGTGTTTTTTATGACGTTGATTGCCAAGTTTTTGATCGACCGTTCGCGCGGTGCGCAAGCGTTTGGCGAGCGCCAGAAAAAAGTAGCCGAGATCCAGTCAGCCAGCCGCCAATTGATGGAAGCCCG
>JAYVYF010000031.1:0-6919 GCA_043784585.1 Burkholderiales bacterium | reverse complement strand
CGGCAAGCTGCGCGCCGCCATTGTGTTGCCCGCCGGATTTGGGGCTCACGCGGCGGAGGCACTGTTTGGCGGCATCGATGATCGCAAAAAGCCGCAGGCCGATATTTATTACGACCCATCGCAAAGTATGGTGCTGGGATTGGTTCGCGGCATACTCGCGCAACATGTAATGCAGGCTGTTTCACAATCCGCTTTCAGCTTGAACAATCCTGCCGTGGCACACCTTCGTGAAGATATGGAGAAACCGACGGATGGCAGTGTCAATAACATCTCGCCCGCTTGGAAACGCGACTTGGGCACTATGTTTGATAATATTGCGAAGGTTCAGGCGAGACGTGCAAGTTCAGCAGGCCAAGGTGTCGCTGGCGTGGTGCCGGGCTTCGACATGCCATTCACCACCAATGCCGCCGAAGTTACCGCGGGCGTCGATAAAAAATATAATAGTTACGCTCAATCGTTTGCCGGCATGAGTGTGCAGTTTATTTTATTCATGGGCATCGATTTCGGTGTTGGCCTGCTGCTCGCCAGACGTATGGGCTTGTGGCAGCGCCTACGCGCAGCGCCGATTTCCACGCGCCTGCTATTGGCTAGCAGCATTGCCAGTTGCACGCTCATTGCCGCTATTATCATGTCGATTATTTACGCGGCTGCATTGGCATTTTTTAAAGTTCGTATCGAAGGCAGCATCATCGGTTTTATCGGTGTGATGTGGGCATTTGGATTTTTGACCTCAACCTTTGGACTGCTGATTGCAGCCATTGGCAAAACGCCGGAGGCAACGAGGGGTTTGGCGATCTTCGCAACGTTGCTGATGGTGATGCTTGGTGGTGCCTGGGTGCCCAGTTTTGTGTTCCCGGAATGGTTGCAAACGGTGTCGCTAGGCGTGCCCACCCGATGGGCCATTGACGGCCTGTCCGCAATGACCTGGCGCGGATTGGGGCTACAAGCCGCGTTAGCACCGATCGGTGTCCTAATGGCCTTCAGTGCGGCATTTGCGATGATCGCATTGTGGCGATTCGATTGGGAGGAGTGATCGGTGTTTCCGTTGGAGTGCTTCGAGGCCGTTAGACATTGCTTAGCGGATCAACTCGGTGAACCACATCGTGGCTTGCAATAAGGAATACGCGAGAGGTGACACTCCCGATATCAGTTCACCCCTTTGCAACCCCACCGATCAATTGCTGCTCTGACAAAAAACGATGCAGAATTTCAAGCCGCATCCTGGCGTCAGTTATCTCGAGCATTTTTTGTTTCACCGCGCCGCCGAAGGGCAGGAGTTCGGTGATCCTGAAACTGACCCAACTCGGATCGGTGAACTGCGATTCGGCCACACCTGACATCAGGTTGATTTGCGCAAGAATTTTTTTCAGGAATTGGGCGCAATCGTCGAGCTCTGGATTCGCTGCAGGCAAACTGCCGGGCAAATCGGCATCGATTGCAATCACCGTGCCGATGATCAAGCCCGAGGCCGCCACCGTGCTGGAGATGATGCGAAATCTTGCGCCGCCGATGACTTTGACCTGGAGCACGCCCAGATTGGGCATCTCCCAATCGTTAATGCGTGCGAGCGATCCAACCGGATGCGGAGCGGCGGTTAAGCCGACCTCCTGACCTTCGCGGATGAGTGAGATACCGAATGGTTTGGCGTGTTTCAAACAGTTTTTTGCCATGTCCATATAGCGCTGCTCAAAAATTTTAAGCGCCATTGAGCCGCCTGGAAATAACACCGAGCCGAGTGGAAAGATCGGCAGCTCGAACGTCTCTGGCTCAATTTTGTTTCGAATGGTTTCGGTAACGGTTTTGATAATGGCCTTAATCAATCTTGATCATTCATGTGGTGGTTCGGGTTGTGTCGGCGCGTGTTGAGGCCGGCGCATTTGCAACTCAATAAGGCGCTCGGCATAATCGCGGTGCCGAATTAGCACTTGCTGGTTGCGGCCGAATCGCAGCGCTAATTCTTCGACGATGTAAACTGAGCGATGTTGCCCGCCGGTGCAGCCGATTGCGATCGTCAGTGCCGCACGGTTGTCGCCTGCGAATGACGGCAGCCAACGCGATATGAATGACGCGATATCGTCGATAAAGTGTGTAACGTTCAAGTTCGCTTCCATGAACTTTTTGACGGGCTCGTCTTTGCCGCTGAGCGCGCGTAATTTTGGGTCATAAAACGGGTTTGGCAAAAACCGTGCATCGAATACAAAATCAGCATCCATCGGAATGCGGTGTTTGAACCCGAACGACTGGAAGGCCAGCGTGAGTCGGGTGCGGTCGATGTGCAACCAGTCTTTTATCCAGCCTCGCAACGCATTGGGGCTGACGCCGGAGGTATCTATGCGGTGGCCCAATACTGCGATTTCGGCCAACAAGCGCCGCTCTTCGGCGATGCAATCAGCCACGCCGGTGGTGATGCGCTCCGCCAGCGGGTGCGGGCGACGGGTTTCGGCAAACCGCCTGGCGAGTGCTTCGTCATTCGCCTCTAAAAAAATCACGTGCGACGTTACGCCTTTGGCTTTCATCTCGTCCACAGTGGCTGCCAGTGCTGAAATGGTTTCGCCGGTACGTGCATCGATCGAGATGGCGACTTTCTCACTGCTGCTCTGAACCGATTCAACCAGCGCAGAAATTAACGTGACGGGCAAATTATCAACGGCAAAATAGCCAGCGTCTTCAAGCGCGTTCAATGCCACACTTTTGCCAGAGCCAGAAAGCCCGCTTAATAAAATAAGTTGCATGGTGGTTTACGTGGGTGGGTAACAGACGATAACAGATGACGTCGTGGCAATTGCTTGAGGGTCAGCCCTCGGATTCATAAGCACGAAAAATGCCGCTTGCATCAAACACCGGCGGGGCATTGGTAGATTCTGTCATGGCCGGCGCACCCGTTGGCGCTTTGGCAATGGGAACAGCGGGGGCGCTTGCGTCAATTTGTTCACGCATGGCGGCTTCATGACGATCCAAGAAATCCTTGGTGGAATCGTAGCCGCGGGTTTGCAAAATATAATGGCGCACTGCCGCTTCGACCAGCACCGCCAGGTTGCGTCCCGCCACCACCGCCAGCGTGACGGTGGGAATTTCGACGCCAAGAATCGTGGTGGTGCTGGATTTGGTTTGCAGTCGATCCAGCCCGCGAAAATAGTCTTCGGTCGGCCGCTCTAGATGAACAATCAGCCGCAAAGTCTTTCGCGGGCGCACCGCAGTTTCGCCAAAAATTGCCCTGATGTTCAAAACCCCGATGCCGCGCACTTCCAGAAAATCGCGCAGGATGGTCGGGCAGCGTCCTTGAATGGTTTCCGGGCCGATCTGAAATAGTTCGACCGCATCGTCCGCCACCAAACCCGCGCCGCGCGAGATTAATTCAAGCGCTAGTTCGCTCTTGCCGATTTGCGAATTGCCGGTAATCATGATGCCGAAGCCGAGTACGTCTAAGAAAACGCCGTGCTTGGTGGTGACTTCGGATAGTTCGCGTTGCAAATAGGGCCGCAATAAATTAACGAGTACCCGGCCTTTTTTTTGCGATAAAAATAGCGGTGTGTTGAATTCATCACATGCCTCGATCAAATAGCCGGGCGCATCCATACCATCGCAGATAAAGATCGAGACTGTTTCGCCTGTGCACAGGCGTTTTAGCGATTCGATGCGCGCATCTGCAGACAGATTGCTGAGATAGGCTAGATCGCTTTCGCCGATCGCCTGAATCAAAATCGGGTGCACCAAATTCATGTGTCCCACCAAGCCCACTCCGGGCCGATTCAGCGCGTCGTTGGTGAGGACGCGCGAGGCGCCGTTGTGCCCGCCAATCCACGTCAGCTGGAGCTTGTCGCGCCGCTCTTCAAAGAGCTGCTGAACGTTTAACTGGGGCATGGTTGGCGTATTTTGTATAAGGTGTCCACTCGGTCAGCAGGGCGTGAACACGCGCGGAATCAGTTTCTGCCAGCAATCTTTCGCGCAGGTCAGAATCGCTGAACATCTGTGCCAGCTCTGAGAGCATGTTGAGATGTTGTTCATTTGCATGTTCGGGCACCAGCATCGCAAACACCAGCCGCACGGGCTCGCCATCGGGCGCTTCGAACGGCACGCCTTCCTTGGTGCGGATAAAAGTGGCGACCATTTCACGCACACCCTTGATGCGGCCATGCGGGATGGCAACGCCAAAACCGAGACCGGTTGAGCCTAATTTTTCGCGGGCAAACAGGGCATCAAAAACAGTAACGCGTGCAATCCTGCTTTCGTTTTCAAACAATAGTCCCACTTGTTCAAACAGCCGTTTTTTGCTGGTGACGTCGAGGTCAAGCAGCAGATGTGACATCGCAAGATGCTTGGATAATTGAGTCATAAAGGATGTTGCAGATTGAGAAATTTTATAAGGCTATTTTTAAACTGCATTAAGTATTTTAACGTTTTAACTAAAAGACTTTTATGTGGCTTTTCCTGAGCTTGGGCTGGATCGGGAAAATGAATGACGGCCATAATAAACGGCTTTCTGGCATCATTCATTCTGCCAATGGATATTACTCGTCAGCGACTTCCAACGCGGCAGCAACGCGCTTGAGCGCTTCACCGGAATGTTTATTTTTGATCTTTTCTTTGTGTTTAACGATTTGTCGATCCAGCTTGTCGACCAGCAAATCAATGGCAGCATACATGTCATCGTTTTCGGATTCTGCAAAAATATCTTTACCTGACAGATGGACGTTGGCTTCAACCTTTTGTCGCAGCTTCTCCACACTGAGAATTATGTTCACATCGATCACGTGATCAAAATGACGGTTAATTCGAATCATCTTGGTGTTTACGTAATCACGAATGGATGGGGTGATTTCAAGGTGATGGCCAGTCATGTGTAAGTTCATTTGCCGACTCCGTTCAGGTTTAAAAAGCTACATCATTTAGCTATTCCGTTTGTTCAATTCAAAAATACCATGATTCACCATAACAACACCTGCTGCTTCCAACAATGTAGCAAAGCACATTTAACAAAGTCTTGATTCCTGCAGCTGTCTTTTCTACAATTTTAATCCCACCAATCATTGCCGTCTTCAATTAAGACGTATTAGTCTGATCTACTGTTACGACTCACATTGCGCGCCTTAAGTTCGCAGGCTGAATATGCATGCCTTCACGGTATTTCGCGACCGTTCGACGCGCCACAATGATTCCTTGCTGGGCCAGAATATCGGAAATGCTGTTGTCTGACAGCGGCTTTTTTTGATCTTCGGCGTGTACTAATTGCTTGATTAGCGCGCGAATCGCGGTGGCTGAACAAGCCCCGCCCGTATCCGTCGCCACGCTGGAGCCAAAAAAATATTTCAGCTCAAATATGCCTCTCGGTGTGAGCATATACTTCTGTGTAGTGACCCGCGAAATGGTGGATTCGTGTAAACCCACCTGATCTGCAATCTCACGCAACACGAGTGGCCGCATGGCCACTTCACCGTGCTCAAAGAAGTGTTTTTGGCGTTCGACGATGGCTTGAGTCACGCGCAAAATAGTATCGAATCGTTGCTGAATATTCTTGATTAGCCAACGCGCTTCCTGCAATTGACCGGCCAGATTTTTACCGTTCGCATCGCGGCTTTTATGCAACAAATCGGCGTAAAGCTTATTCACGCGCATTTTGGGCATGGCTTCGCGATTCAGAAATGCCTGCCATTTTCCCTGCATTTTTTTGACCACCACATCCGCCACCACATAGCGGATGTCACCGCCACCAAACTCACGCCCGGGTTTTGGATTGAGCGAGACGATCAATTCACGAATCTGCTTTAGCTCAACATCATTTACGCGCAGAACCCGCTTGAGTTTCACAAAATCACGCGCGCCGAGCGCATCCAAATGCTCGCTGGCGAGTGCGATGGCATGCGCGAGATTGGGCGTGGTGGCAGACAAGGTCTTGAGCTGTAGGCACAGGCATTCGCCGAGCGAGCGCGCGCCCACGCCGGTCGGGTCAAGGTTTTGCACGTGTCTTAACGCGACCAATAATTCGTCGGGCTCAATTTCAATATGCTCGGCAATGGATGCCGTGAGTTCGTCGAGATCATTGGATAAGTAGCCATCTTCATCCAGATGCGCAATCAGCATTGTTGCCAACCGCCGATCACGTTCAGGCAGCGACATCAATGACAACTGCGTGATCAGATGCTCCTGAAGCGTGGGTTCAGCCGCCGGAATTTGTGAGTATTCGTTATCGTCTTCAGAATCTTCATTGTTGCGGCGAACGGTTGTTCCATCCGAGCTGCTGCTGAAACTTCCGTTATCTTCGAAGCTAAAATCGGCGCTGGCATTATCAGGCTCGTTCCGCTGCTCGGAACCTTCGGCGGCTTCGCCCTCATTACGCGAAGCCGGTGTCGAGCCCAGCTCGGTCTGGCCATTCAGCTGACCGTTGAAAGGCATCACAGATGACTCATCGGTTTCGCCTGCCGCGTCTACGCGTTCCAACAGCGGATTTTCAAGCAGATAGCGCTCCAACTCTTGGTGCAATTCCACCGTCGATAGCTGTAACAGCTTGATCGACTGCTGCAATTGCGGCGTCAGCGTGAGGTGCTGTGAGAGTTTTAGGTGGAGGGATGTTTTCATTTGCAAGAGATGCAGCTCCGCCCGGGACGCCATGGTGGGGTGATTAAAGGCCCCACGACTGGTGGTGCGAAATTACAAGCGGAAGTTTTCTCCTAGATAAACCTTGCGAACCGTTTCATTATAGATAATTTCTTCCGGCTTTCCGCTCGCCAGAACAGTGCCTTCATTAATAATATAAGCGTGATCGCAAATGCCCAGTGTTTCGCGCACATTGTGATCCGTAATCAACACGCCAATGTCGCGATTTTTTAAAAATTTGATGATTTCCTGAATATCAATCACGGCAATCGGGTCGACACCCGCAAACGGCTCATCGAGCAAAATAAAGCGCGGCTCAACGGCCAGC
>JAYVYF010000030.1:0-7698 GCA_043784585.1 Burkholderiales bacterium | reverse complement strand
GACAAATGGGGAAACTCTAACGCGATCCACAGCATAGGTATTGCTTTACCGGTCAATCTCGAATGATTGCAGACGAATATTGGCGGCAGGTGCAACATTAACAGGAGCCGTGATGAGGCGTTCTAGCCAGCCGCGTGCGGTGTTGGGTAGATGCCGGGGTTGAGTGGTTTGTTCACGCTTCAAGCAAGCAAGTGAGCGCGTTTCCAGCACAAGTGTTTTACTCATCGGCAGGCCACGACGTTTTATTAAATGTAGTTCTAATGCACCATCCGACTGAGGGCAAGATTTTACTGCTCTTAACACAATACGCAATTGCGCGGGTGAGGGTCGGTTGGCGGCGATGATAGGGCGCATCAATACACATAGCGAGTTGCTGTTACGAGCGGCTTGCGACAGGCGGCGTAGCGATACATCCTGCGGCTGTTGATCGGGTAGCCAGATTGTGACGATCCCCACACTACCGCTTAACAAACTTTGTTCGGCTGTCCATAATGCATCTTGCGTTTGCGGCGCTATGGCAATCACGAGCTGATTGAGATCGACACCTGCATGCACCAGTGCAGGCGCATAAGGCAAATAAGGCCGTGTGGCTGACATAACCCATAACATTCCTTTAGGACCTAAATGTCGAACGTTAGCCAAGTACGCGTGTGCGGGTAGCATTAGCGAAAGCTCACCAATGCCCACCTCATCAGACAATAGCTCCACTAAGCCCTGCTGCGGCCAACCGCCACCGAACAGTTCGCGATCTAATTCCGCAAAGCCAGTCGGCAAATTTTGCGAGCCGCTAGAAGATTGAAAGGACTGAAAATCACCAATGCGAAATACGCCCGAATGCAAAGTCGGCGAAAATGATGAAGGTAATGAGTGAGTCTGCGAGCTAGCGGGCTCGCCCAAGTGTTGATTCGAAAGTGGCATGGCATCGACAAACGGTTAATTGACTAGCGAGGCTAGTAGCTGCAACTGGCAGCAACTGGAAGCAACTGGAAGTTTCGATGGGGAAGAAGTAAAGCTGTATTTTTATACAGTTAATTTACGCCGTCATTCTATTTTTTGCAAGGCTTGTCAAAAATAATGATTTGATTGAGTTACGAACCTGCAAATTTCCAAATTACTTGTGTCACCACACTTTTGAAGTTCTACCGTGCTTAGAGCCGCCATAAGTGAAACAACAAGATTGGGCACCGTTAACTTATGCGAAACTTAGTCGTAATTACGATGCGTGATGTGTTCACATTCATTGAAATTGAAACTGCAGCTATGCGGTATTTCATGATCTGGCATTGCCTGCTTTACAAAGCCAACAGGAAAAATTACATGAAATACGCCCGATTTATTTCCAGCTTTATTTTGTTTGCCACATTGCTCAGTCCGCTGGCGAAAGCTGATCAACTTGCCGATATAAAGAAAAAGGGCGAGATTATCGTCGGCGTGCTGGGCACGGACGAGCCTAATAGCTTTATCGACCCTGCGTCGCGCAAGATTGTGGGCTACGACGTTGACTTATCGGAGGCGATCGCCAAAAAGCTGGGGGTAAAGTTGACGCTAAAGCAACTTTCGGTTGCTGCGCGTATTCCGGAACTCGAGCAGGGACGTATTGATCTGCTGGCCGCATCACTGACGCACAACAAAGAGCGTGAAGCCAAGATCGATTTTTCGCTCACCACTTTGGTCACCGGTCAGCGGGTGATGGTGCGCAAGGATAGCGGTATCACGTCTGTTCCCCAGCTTGCAGGCAAGAAAGTGCTGACGGTAAAAGGCGGTACGCAAGAGCCCAATATACGTAAAGCGGTGCCGACTGCGGATGTGGTCACCTTTGAAACCTCTCTCCAGGCTTTCATCGGGCTTCAGCAAGGCAAAGGCCTCGGCTATGTCAATGATGAGGTCTCGTTGTTCAATAACTACGGCAAACTTGGCGATGCGCAGAAAGATTACGTTATCCTGCCGCAGAATTTAAGCATCGAGCCGCTGGCACTGGGGATTCGCAAAGGCGAAGCAGGTCTGAAAAAAGTGGTTGATGACGCGCTGCGACAGCTTGAAAAGTCGGGCGAAGCTGAGAGGCTTTTCTTCAAATGGTACGGCCCCAATTCAAAAGTCAAATTCGATAAACGTACATTCAAGATTGACAGCGACAAAGTCGACGGTTAAGTCAAACTCCACTAGTCACCGCTCTGTTTTTGACTCTGTTCTTGTCCCTTTCCTTGTCCTCCAACCACAATGGGCAACGTTACTTTTAAATGTCGTTTGACCTCGATCTCCTGTTGGCGGGCACTTACCACGACTGGCTGATCCAAGGTCTACGTCTGTCATTAGGGATTGCGGGCGTCACGCTACTACTCGCGCTACCGCTGGCGATGACGGTGGCACTGTTCAGGTTGTCTCCCGTGCGAGCGTTACAGTGGCTGGGTGCGACGTTTGTGGAATCGATCCGCAACGTACCGCTGCTGGCGCATATGCTTTTTTGGTATTTCGGTGCGCCGGAGCTGCTGCCGGATGGAATCAAGCGTTGGTTGTACGCCGGCAACATCGAAGTCTGGAGCGCCGTAGCGTCGCTTACGCTCTATACGGCAGCCTACATGGCCGAAGATATTCGCAGTGGTATCCGCGGCATTTCGAGCGGCCAGTTTGAAGCGGCTCGCTCGCTGGGATTCAGTTTCCTAGGGTCGATGCGCTTGATCATTCTCCCGCAGGCATTGCGGGTCACAATTCCGCCGCTGGTCTCGCAAACCCTCAACCTTTGGAAAAACACCAGCATTGCCACCGTGATTGGTGTGGGTGAATTGATGTATCAAGCCGCAAAGGTTGAATCAACTGCATTTCGCAGTGCCGAGGCGTTTGCGTTTGCCACCATCTGCTATCTCAGCGTGTCCCTCGTATTGACGGCGCTCGGTTTGCTTTACCGACGCCGCTTTCCGGTGCGGGTTGCGTGATTGGCATGACTGGCATGATTGAAGTGATTCAGACTTACTGGGTATATTTCCTGATTGGCCAGTTCCCGGACGGACCGTTGGGCGGTCTGAGTCTGACCATTGTGCTTGCGGTGGGTGGGCTGCTGCTCGCCTTTCCGCTGGGCGTAGCACTTGCGATAGTACGAATGAGTCCCTGGCCAATACTTTCATGGCCTGTCACGGGCGTTGTTTATGTGGTTCGTGGCACGCCACTTTTGATGGTGTTGTTTTGGGCTTATTTCTTTTTGCCTAGCATCACCGGACATAAAATTAGTCAGTTCTCGACCATGCTGGGTGCGTTGGTGCTATTTAACGCAGCGTATTTGTCGGAGATTTTCCGTGCCGGCATTCAGGCGTTGCCGACAGGCCAGTTTGAAGCGGCCCGCTCGCTCGGCTTGAGCTATTTCGCGGCACTTCGATTAGTGGTTATGCCGCAGGTGATGCGCAATATGCTGCCTTCTCTGGTGAACCAGTTTGTGTCGACTGTCAAGGACACTTCGCTCGGCTACATTATCGGACTGTCAGAGGTCTCTTTCATTGCCTCGCAAATTAATAACCTCGTGCTGACGAAGCCAACAGAAATTTATTTGGTGCTGGCGCTCGCTTATTTCATATTTTGTTTTGGTTTGTCGCGCTTCGCATTCTGGCTTGAGCACAGGTATGTGCTGCGAGGTGACCGAAGTAAAATGCGTCGTCCATCCAAAAAAGCATTTACGGAACAAACATGATTCGATTCGAAAACGTTAACAAATGGTACGGCGAGTATCACGCGTTGGTCGACATTACTGAAACCATTGGTAAAGGCGAAGTGGTGGTGGTTTGCGGCCCTTCCGGTTCTGGCAAGTCAACGCTGATTCGTACCATTAACCGGCTCGAACCGATTGGGTCAGGAAGGATTGTAGTAGATGGTAAAGACGCCAATTCGACTGAACTGAATATTAATCAATTCCGTGCGGGTATCGGATTTGTATTTCAGCAGTTCAATTTATTTCCACACTTGACTGCGTTGGAGAATTGCACGCTTGCACCAAAGAATATACGTGGGTTGGATGCCTTGGAAGCGCGTGAACTTGCGCTTAAATTGCTTGACCGTGTGGGTCTTTCTGAAAAAGCAGACGCCTATCCGTCGGCCCTTTCAGGTGGGCAGCAACAGCGCGTCGCGATTGCGCGCGCGTTGGCGATGCAGCCCCCGGTGATGCTGTTTGATGAGCCCACCAGTGCACTGGATCCCGAAATGGTGGGCGAAGTATTGATCGCAATGCGTGATCTTGCCCGCGATGGTATGACCATGGTTTGCGTTACCCACGAAATGGGCTTTGCGCGCGAGGTGGCTGACCGGGTGCTATTCATGGACGGTGGCCGGATACTGGAGCGCGCGACGCCGGATGATTTTTTCAACCGACCGCAGCACGCGCGGACTCAGCAATTCTTGTCTGATATTCGCACGCCATTTCGTTGAAGCTCACGTGGTGAGTGACCTAAAACGCTTGCAAATGCTACCATCAGCACAAGTTATGAATCAAATTGGCAGTTTTCTAGGCTGTATTCGAAATCAGTTATCCGCGAAATGATCAAACAACGCACTCTCAAGAATAAAGTCCGTGCCTCAGGTGTGGGTGTTCATCTAGGCCATCGAGTAGAGATGGTGATCCGCCCTGCCGCACCGGACACAGGAATTGTTTTCTGTCGCACCGACATGGCTGGCGCACCGCAGGTGCGCGCACACGCCTTGAATGTAAACGATACACGGATGTCGACGCGCATTGAAAACCCTGATACAGGTGCACGGGTAGCCACTGTGGAGCATTTAATGTCGGCGTTTGCCGGCCTGGGAATCGATAACGCCTACGTTGATTTATCGGCCGAAGAAGTACCGATCATGGACGGCAGTGCTGGCCCTTTCATATTTCTTCTGCAATCGGCAGGCATAGAAGAGCAAGCGAAAGCGAAACGATTTATTCGCGTTAAGCGCGCGATTGAATTGCGAGAAAAGGACCGTTTGGTTCGCCTTGAGCCATTCAATGGCTTCAAACTCAAATTCGCGATTGATTTTGACCATCCCGTTTTTGATGCGTCCGCGTCCGAGATTGAAATCGATTTTGCTGAAGTTTCATTCGCAAAAGAGGTTGCGCGCGCGCGAACTTTTGGATTCACGCACGAGGTTGAAGCGATGCGGACGATGGGGCTTGGCCGTGGCGGCTCCCTTGATAATGCGATCGTGATCGACGATTTCCGCGTATTGAATGCCGACGGTTTACGCTTTGATGACGAATTCGTGAAGCACAAAGCGCTTGACGCAGTGGGCGATCTTTACATGCTGGGACATTCGTTGATTGGCGCCTTTTATGGCGTGAAATCCGGGCATGCGATGAATAACTTGCTGGTTAGAACGCTGCTGGCGGATGAATCTGCGTGGCAGTTTGTGACTTTTGATAAGCGCGAGCAGTTGCCGGTGGCGTTTGGCAGAATGTCGCTGGTTACTACTTAGCCTACGACCACTCATGCGATTAATATGCTGATCGGACTTCGTTTCCTGCTGATGATCGCAGTACTGGTAATTAGTGCGGCATTTCTCGGCTACTTGTTCACTAAGAACCCGCAATTTCTGCTTTTAACCAAAAATCTTGCTAAATTGACCGTGTTGTTTGCGGTCGTTATTGCCATAATTTACGTGCTCGAACGCGTATTGCTCAGCTAACGAAAATCCATATTGTGTATGTTTAAGGCTTTTTGTTGATTGTGAGTGCACGCTCGCGTTTTTGCTGTATGCGCATGATGGTGTCTTTCAACGGCGAGTCGCCTAAGGAATTTGCCAGACAATCAATTGCTGTTTGTGGCATCGGCGTACCCATTTTCGTAGCGCTGTTTCGAGTCTGAGGCTCGATGTTTACGCCTGTAACCGTCGGTTGCACGATCACCCTGATTGCTGTAGCCTCTTGTTCCTGCTTTTGATTTCCCCTAAATTTCTGTAGCAAACGCGGCAGCATCTGTTTCAAAATGGAGGCGGCATGCCCATTGATGGCGGCAACCACAATTGTCGATCCTTCCACCGCAGCAACTCGGCTCATCTCATTGAGAGCCGGGGTGACAGTATTGGAATATATTTTTTGTAGTCTTGAAATAAATTCGAGGCGCTGCAGCACCGGCGCAAAAGTTTCATTTTCAGCGACTAAAGTGCGGATTGGTTTAAAGCCGGATTTTGAAACAGGTCTGGCGCTGGGTTTTGAACTGCTCGTCATTTTGCGGTCTTACCTCTTCATTTCTGCAGCACTTCGCGAGTTGGGAGTTTAGCAATGAACATCATTTTAGTATCTGATAGTCTAGCAAAGAGCCGGATTGTCACGATTTCTCAATCGCAGATCATCATGGCAGTTGTCGGCTTTGTTAGTGCCGGTTTTTTGTTGGCGCTGGGAACACACTGGTTCACGATGCGCTATGCCGTGGATATTCAGAATCCGTTTATCCAACGTCTCATCTCCACGCTGACCTTGCAACAGTCGCAGCAAGCCGAAAAAGATATGCGCGAGCAACTGAATTCCCTCGCCGTTAAGCTGGGCGAATTACAAGCTAGGCTGATGCGCCTGGACGCATTTGGTGAACGCTTGGGTAAAGCGGCAAATATGAAGGCCGAAGAGTTTAAATTTTCTGAAACCCCTAGTCAGGGCGGCCCGATGGTTCCTGCTGGAATGGGCGCCAGTCTCTCATTCAAAGACTTTCAGAGCCGAATATTTGAGATATCGGGCTCATTGGACGACCGAGCTGATAAATTGGGTGTGCTCGACTCTGTGTTTTCGGATGGTCGACTTGCAGCGAAATCGATTCCCACCACGCTGCCGGTAGAGTCCGGATATTATTCATCGAACTTTGGCTATCGAATTGATCCGTTTAGCGGCCAAAACGCGTTTCATACAGGCGTCGATTTTATAGCGGCTCCTGGCTCACCCGTCCTATCGGCCGCGGGCGGCGTAGTGGCGACCGCCGAGACCCACAGCGCCTATGGCAACATGATTGATATCGATCACGATAACGGTCTAACCACCCGCTATGCGCATCTTTCTAAAATGTTGGTCAAGACTGGCGATATTGTTTTAAAAGGCCAACACATAGGCGACCTCGGCTCTACTGGCCGCGCGACGGGCCCGCATTTGCATTTTGAAGTACGTGAAAACAGTGTCCCGCTCAATCCCAAGCGCTTTCTGAATTTTGCGCGCGCGCAAGAGCCTGCTGTCGCCACTAAAAGCGCCCGCGCCCCGTAATTTTCTTCCTGCAAGTTGTGCAGTCGTGCTCCAAGTTTGCGAGTAACGGTTGTGATAACTTTGCACGTCCCCATTTCTAGGCAAAGTCCGGCTATGCTGTGGCACCTTGAATGGAGGTAATTCTGCCTCGGCTCACTTTCCATCAGCCATTTTCCCAAATTGAAGCGTTGCAGCGATAAAAGCTGCCAATGCCACGAATGAAAGTAACTCATGTTTGACAATTTTTTGAAATCGATTTTCGGTAGTCGCAATGAGCGTCTTTTGAAGCAATACAAAAAGCGCGTTGCGGTCATCAACGGCCTCGAAGATGCGATGCAAAAACTCAGTGATGCTGAGCTGCGTGCTCGGACGGATGAGTTCAAGGCACGAATCGCGAAAGGCGAGACACTTAATGATTTATTGCCAGAAGCGTTCGCCACCGTTCGCGAAGCGGGCAAACGCGTACTGGGTATGCGTCATTTTGATGTGCAATTGATTGGCGGCATGGTGCTGCA
>JAYVYF010000029.1:0-4081 GCA_043784585.1 Burkholderiales bacterium | reverse complement strand
GTCGGCATCACCGATCACGCGCAGGATGCGCTCGGCGATCTGGTTTATATCGAATTGCCTGCGGTTGGTAAACACCTCAAAGCGGGTCAGGAAGCGGTGGTGTTGGAATCGGTCAAAGCGGCGTCCGATGCCTATTCGCCGGTGGCCGGTGAAGTTATCGCGATTAATCAGAGTGTGGTGGATTCGCCCGAATCATTGAACGCCGCACCCTATGACGCGTGGCTATTTAAATTGAAACCGGCAGCCGATGCTTCACTTGACGGCATGCTCGACGCGGCCGGATACGCCGCCAATATTGGCGCGGCTTAAGATTGGGATGCAAACATGAATCGTATCGAATTCTCAACGCTTGAAGCGCACGATGGTTTTATCGAGCGTCATATCGGTCCCTCCGCCGATCAGCAACAGGCCATGCTGGCGGTGCTTAAACGCGAGTCACTCGATGCGCTGATCGATGAGGTTGTGCCCACCCGCATTCGCTCTCGCGCTGCGCTGGCGCTGCCGTCCGCGCAAAACGAGCCGGAAGTATTGGCCGCAATTAAAGTGATGGCCGCGAAAAATAAAGTGTTCAAAAGTTATTTGGGCATGGGCTATTACGGCACGCATACGCCGAATGTGATTTTGCGCAACGTGCTGGAAAATCCGGCGTGGTACACCGCCTACACGCCGTATCAGCCCGAAATTTCGCAAGGCCGCCTAGAAGCACTGATCAATTTTCAAACGATGGTGAGTGATCTGACGGGCCTGGATATTGCGAACGCTTCGCTGCTGGATGAAGCCACTGCGGCGGCGGAAGCGATGACATTGGCACGCCGCTTTGCGAAAGCGGAGAGCAACGTATTTTTCGTCTCGAACCGCTGCCATTCGCAGACGATTGCCGTGATGCAGACACGCGCGCAAGGATTTGGCATTGACGTCAAAGTGGGTGACGAAGCAACGGCAGCGAACGAAAACATCTTTGGTTTGCTGCTGCAATATCCTGCGTCCACGGGCCGTGTAATCGACTACCGCAGTCTTATTCTGAGCGCGCAAACCAACGGTGCAGTCGTGGTCATGGCGGCTGATTTATTGAGCTTGGCATTGCTCACGCCGCCGGGTGAACTGGGCGCTGACATTGCCGTCGGCACCACGCAGCGCTTCGGCGTGCCGATGGGTTTTGGCGGCCCGCACGCGGCCTACCTCGCCTGCAAGGATGCGTACAAGCGCCAACTGCCAGGCCGCTTGGTTGGTGTATCCATCGACAACATGGGCAATCCGGCATACCGCTTGACCCTACAAACGCGCGAGCAGCATATCCGCCGTGAAAAGGCGACCAGCAATATTTGCACCGCGCAGGTGTTGCTGGCGGTGATGGCGGGCATGTATGCGACCTATCATGGTCCCGCTGGATTGCGCCGCATTGCGACCTATGTGAATCGCGTTGCCGCAACCTTCGCCGAGGGTTTGCGTGGCTTGGGCTTCACACTTGTCGACGACGCATTTTTTGACACAGTATTGATCGACACGCGGGGAAAGACCGAGCAGATTCTGCGCAATGCAGGCGCGCATGAAATCAATTTGCGAGGGGTTGACGCGAATACGCTCGCCGTGTCAGTGGATGAAACAACCACTCCAGCCGATGTTGCAATGTTGTGGAAAGTATTTGGCGCTGAAGATAAAAAGCTGTCATTCGCCGAAATCGAAACGCGGGCGAAGGATTCATTGCCCAAAAGCTTAAATCGCACCTCCGCGTACCTCGCGCATCCGGTGTTTAATCGTCATCATTCCGAAACTGAAATGTTGCGCTATTTGCGCAGCCTGTCGGATAAAGATTTGGCGCTTGATCGCACCATGATTCCGCTCGGCTCATGCACCATGAAATTAAACGCAACGGCGGAAATGATTCCGGTGACCTGGCCGGAATTCTCCAACATGCACCCATTCGCGCCCGAAGATCAAAGCATCGGCTATCGCGAAATGATCGCAAGCCTCGAGAAATCGCTGTGCGAAATCACCGGCTACGATGCCGTTTCGTTGCAACCAAATTCGGGTGCGCAAGGCGAATTCGCGGGCATGCTGGCGATTCAGGCTTATCACCGCGCGCACGGTGAAGGCCATCGCCATATCGTGTTGATCCCTAGTTCGGCACACGGCACCAATCCTGCGTCTGCGCAAATGGTCGGTATGGATGTGGTTGTGGTCGCATGTGACGCGGCGGGTAATGTGGATGTCGCGGATTTAACGCGCCTGGCTGAATTGCATAGCAAAAATCTCGCGGCTTTGATGGTGACTTATCCTTCAACGCATGGCGTGTTTGAAGATGCGATTGTCGATATTTGTGACCTCATTCACCAACACGGTGGGCAGGTATATCTCGATGGTGCGAATATGAACGCGGTGGTCGGCGTCGCGAAGCCGGGCAAATTTGGCGCCGACGTTTCGCATTTGAATTTGCATAAAACATTTTGTATTCCACATGGCGGCGGCGGCCCGGGTGTTGGCCCGGTGGCGGTGCGCGCGCATCTGGCACCGTATCTGCCGTCACGTTTGGGTATTGATTCGAATAGTGCTGTTGGGCCGGTATCGGCCGCTCCCTACGGTAGCGCAGGCATCCTCGCCATCTCATGGGCCTACATCGCGCTCATGGGTAGCGAGGGACTCACGCAAGCGACCAAGGTGGCGATTTTGAACGCGAACTATATCGCCACACGATTAGCGCCGCATTACCCAATCTTGTATTCGGGTCACAACGGTTTGATCGCCCACGAATGTATTCTCGATGCGCGTCCGCTCAAGGAAAAAAGTGGCGTCAGCGCAGAAGATATTGCGAAACGTTTGATCGATTACGGTTTTCATGCGCCGACGTTATCGTTCCCGGTGGCCGGCACCTTGATGGTCGAGCCCACTGAAAGCGAATCGAAATTCGAGCTGGATCGCTTTATCGACGCGATGATTTCGATTCGTCACGAGATTCGCGCGATTGAAGAAGGCAAGCTGGATCGCGATGACAATCCGCTCAAGAATGCGCCGCACACCGCACAGGTGACGATGGCCGAATCGTGGGTTCACGACTACACACGCGAAATGGCGGCGTTCCCATTGCCCGCAATCAAACATGCTAAATACTGGCCGCCGGTCGGGCGCGTTGATAATATTTACGGCGATAAGAACGTGTTTTGTAGCTGCCCGCCGTTGCTGACGTATCAGACGAGTTTGGTAGAAGCGGCGGAGTAAACCTTGGTATTGACGTGGCTTTTGAGGAATTTGTGCTTCAAACGCCGCGCTGGTGTTGGGGTATAAATATTTAAATTATCGTAGGCTAGGTTCTGGGTTGGCAAATAAAGATACCTGACGATCTGCTAAAACGCCCGAAACCGATGATCGTTTTGATCTAACTCGGTTTTTAATAAGGCGTAATCCGAGCACATCCGCTCGACCTCCGCCCAAAAATGTGCAGAGTGGTTCATGTGTCGCAGGTGGCTCAATTCATGACACACCACATAGTCGATCAAGGCGGGACGCGCTTTCATCAGGCGCCATGAAAATCGAATTTCACGCCGCGAATTACAGCTTCCCCAACGGCTGTTGGCGCTCGATAAAAACACGCGTGGTGGGTTGAGCTGATGTAGTTTTGCGTAGAAAAAAGTGCGCTGTGCCATATGTGGCAACGCCTGTTTTTTGTACCAGCCCACGACCGCTGCCTCAGCCTGATGGGCGATGGCATCTGCGCCGTTAATCGGGGCTTTCACATGCACGAACAGATGCGACTGCACTTGTTCTACTCTGGTTTTAGCGGCGCCCGCATTGATCATCAACGTCAACGGTTCGCCCAAAAATGAAATTGCGGCGCCCGTTTGCCAACGCTGCGGCATGATTTTGCGATGCGACCATTCGCCGAGTTTTTTCAACACCCAGCTACTATTTTTACCAATCAAATCTTCGATTGCTGAAATCGGCGTGGTCAGTGATGCGGCCACCGTCATGCCGCTGCCATCGATTTTAAGCCCCACGCCACGCCGCCCGCGCCGTCGCACCAGCAAGTAATCGACAGGGCGGCCATCCAGCGCGATGGAGCGCTCTACCGGCTCGACGCGGGTGGCTG
>JAYVYF010000028.1:0-4240 GCA_043784585.1 Burkholderiales bacterium | reverse complement strand
CTGCTGCTCGACCAGACACTGGTGCGCATCGGCAACGAGGAGTACGCGCAGACCAACAAATCATTCGGCCTCACCACCCTGCGCAACCGCCATGTACATGTCAAGCGCGAACAGGTGCACTTCGAATTTCAAGGCAAAAGCGCCGTACACCACTCCATCACGGTCAGCGATCCGATCCTCGCCAAGATCATCCGCAAATGCCTGGACGTGCCCGGCCAGCACCTGTTCGAGTACATCGGCGAAGACGGCGGCGTGCATCGGATCGATTCAGATAGCGTCAACCAGTATTTAAAAGCCGCCAGCGAAATGGACATCAGCGCCAAGGATTTCCGTACTTGGGCTGCGAGCGTGGCAACGTTGGCGCAGTTGCGCGGCACCACATTCGAGCGCAAGACCGAAGCTAAGCGCAATGTCACCGCTACGGTAAAGGATGTCGCGAAGCTGTTGCGAAATATGCCCGCCGTGTGCCGCAAGAGTTACATCCATCCGGGTGTGGTCGAGGCCTATCACGCGAGCGAGTTGTGCGAACCTGTTGAGCCGATTCGCAAGGCGGGGCTTCGGGTGGATGAGGCGCAACTGCTGCGGTTTCTCAAAACAAAAGCCAAGGCGCGCGGTGGGGTTAAGCATAAAGACGCGAATGTGAAGCGGCGTGAAGTTGCGAAGGTGGGCCACGGCTGATGGCCTGACGGCAAATCAAAAACGAGGACGACCGCAAAGGTAAATCGGCTTACATCACTGCATGCCGCAAACCCGGGTGCTGGCGGCGTTTTTCAAGGCATTTTATGCCGGGGAGGTGTCTGTCAAACAGCGCCCAATACTTTCCACTAATCAGCGTCCAATGTTTTCCACTTTGTCGGTTTTTTGAGAGCGATTTTTACGCTGTTTAAAGCGGTATTGTTGGCGCCGATGCGCTTTTGACTCAGTCTACCGATTTTGACTGACCCCCCGCAATTTGGCGCAAACGAGCATAGGCAACGTTTTGCAGGGTCTTGGGCTGGGTCAACAGAATTCCGGCACATGGGTCATTTTGGCGTCGGCGACAACACTCCGGAACACCGCTGGGTTAAAGTATGAATGGTAACGGCGGTCGCCAGAAACACCCAAGGTAAGGAACGCAAGCCAAACTGCATTCTTGCAAGCGACCGGCTGTCATCCCAGTCGGTGCTCGTACGTTCAATAGCTACTGGTTATAAAGGAGTAAAAAATATGAAGCGATTTTTAATCGGCGCTGCATTTGCCACTTTAGCGGGTTCAGCCATGGCTGCCGACGTCAACGTCTCGGTAAGCATTGGCCAGCCCGGCTTTTATGGCCGCATTGACCTCGGCAATGCGCCCCAACCTCAACTGATTTACGCCCAACCGATAATCATTCAATCGGTACCGGTCGGCGTGGTTAGTCAGCCGCTCTATCTGCGTGTCCCGCCGGGCCATGAAAAAAACTGGGGTAAACACTGTCGCAAATATAGTGCCTGCGGTCAGCCAGTCTATTTTGTGCAGGACAATTGGTACAACAATGTCTATGCGCCGCGCTATCGCGGCGAACACGACAATCACGACGACGACGATGGCGATAAAGGCAAAAAAGGCAAGGGTCACGGCAAAGAAAAGAAAAACAAGAAAGAGCGCGACGATTGAATCGTGGCAACCTTCTTTGGAGAATGCCTGCCAAGCACGCTTTTTTGCAAAACGCGGGCTTGAATAACTGATGTTGAATTGTCAGCTACCGGCGGCCAGAGGTCATTGTTTGATCGAGCCTTCACACGTGAACGCCGACGTTAACGCCTGACCTTGCTAGCTTGTCAAATCCGCTAATTCGTTTGCGGATTTGTCAATCGCGCCGCTCGCTATCGCGCCGCCAATGTTGCTTCCGCTAATCCAGCGAGCGCCTTGGTGAGCGGTGCAACGGCCGGACAATCGATCGCGCCGTGGCGCTTGGCAAGATAGGCAGGATCGTTATATCCCAGCCACACCTGGCCTTTTGGGTCCTCCCATACCAGCGCCTTTAACGGCAAATCAATGCCCGCCGTCTGCGCGCATTCGATCAGCGGCGTGCCGCCCATTGGGTTGCCAAATATTAGCAACTCCGTCGGGCGCAGGGTCTTGCCAACCTTGACCGCACCTGCCGCATGGTCGATACGCGCGAAAATAATCAGCCCGCGCTGTTTGGCGTTCTCCTCGAATCGGTTCATCGTTTCCTTCGCGGTCAAAGGACTTTTCAGGCTTATCAAGCCCTCGGCAGCAAAAACGTTAGATGTTGCAGCAACGAGCAATACAAGTAGGCTGGGGAGAAATCGTTTCATCGTGGGCTCCATTCAAAACGGGGATCGATAACGCAAAACATCGAGATTCACACTCCGACTGTATCAGTAACCGCCGCAACCGTAAAAATACGCCCCGCAGCAAATGTGAATACAAACTCTTTTTTTCATCGGCATTGCGAGCCCCGTATAGCTGTAAACGCGCGTCGATATTAGTGTTTGTATCGCGCAAATGCCGGAGACAACCATCCAACCCGAACGGCAGAGGTTCGCCCGGGCTGGATTTCTTCCCGACTAAATTCAGCTACAAATTTAGTCCGCTTGCTTGCGCAAAAACGCCGGAATGTCGTACATCTCGACGCCTGATTGCTGCATTGCGGTCACGGTTGCATCGCGACGACGACGCGTAACGGCAGGCGTATCCAGGTCCGCGTAGTTGATGGCGCCAGCAGGCGATGACATCATCGAACCCACCGCATCATCAGTACCGGTGCGCTGCATGGCCGGTGCTGAATAGACCATTTGTGGCTGACGTTTTGAGACGCTACCACCCAAGCCGGTAGCCACGATGGTCACGCGCAGTTGATCGCCGATTTCTTCATCGAGCACGCTACCAAAAATCACCGTCGCATCTTCAGCAGTAAAGCTACGAATGGTGTTCATGACTTCATGAACTTCCTTCAGCTTTAACGATTTGTTGGCGGTAATATTGACCAGCACGCCGCGTGCGCCAGTGAGGTTGACGTCTTCGAGCAGCGGCGACGCGGCGGCGCGTTCAGCCGCAACCTGCGCACGATCGGTGCCGCTGGCCATGGCCGAACCCATCATCGCGACGCCGTTTTCCGACATCACCGTACGCACGTCAGCGAAGTCAACGTTCACGATACCAGGGCAATTGATAATTTCAGCAATGCCGGCGACTGCGCCGAGCAGTACTTCGTTCGCCGCCTTGAAGCCATCTTCAAAAGTCGCATCTTCGCCCAATACTTCCATCAGCCGGTCATTTGGAATGATGATGAGTGAGTCCACGTTTTGCTTGAGCGCTTCAATGCCCGCGTTGGCTGCTTTCATGCGCTTGCCTTCGAAGGCGAATGGCTTGGTCACCACCGCCACCGTCAGCACGCCCATTTCGCGCGCCACTTCGGCGATGATGGGTGCCGCACCCGTGCCAGTACCGCCACCCATGCCTGCGGTGATAAAGAGCATGTCCGCACCCTGAATCATCTCGGCGATGCGTTCACGGTCTTCCAGTGCGGCCTGGCGACCCACATCAGGATTGGCACCTGCGCCGAGCCCGCGGGTGGTGGTGCCGCCAAGTTGCATCACGGTTTTGGCTTGATTGCGCTTCAATGCCTGCGCATCCGTGTTGGCGCAAATAAATTCCACGCCAGAAACGCCATGGTTAATCATATGGTCAACAGCGTTTCCGCCGCAACCGCCGACGCCGATCACCTTGATAATGGCTTCCGGTTGTTCCGTATCTAACAATTCAATCATTTTGCATCTCCTCTGCTGTGGTGGAACATAAAAAACAACTCAAATTAAAAATAGCCCTTTAAAACTTTTTAAAAAACTTTCCCTGAATTTTTTGTTGGCAATCGCCTTCACAATTTTGTTAGAAGTTACCCCCGAAACTTCATCAGAAGTTACCCTTAAACCAATTCGCCATGCGCTCAAACACGCTCTTGAAATTCGTTGAATGCAGGCGTACATGCTCATCGCGTTTGCGTTGCTCCAGCCCAGATAACAACAGCCCCACACAAGTCGAGAACCGCGGATTGCGCACCACTTCCGACAACCCGCCTGAGTAGTTGGGCACGCCCAGTCGCACCGGCATGTGGAACACTTCTTCACCTAATTCCACCATGCCCTGCATCGCCGCGCTGCCGCCGGTAAGCACAATGCCGGACGACAATAATTCTTCAAATCCGCTCGCCCGCAGCTCGCGCTGAATCAGCGAATACAGCTCTTCCACGCGCGGC
>JAYVYF010000027.1:0-2593 GCA_043784585.1 Burkholderiales bacterium | reverse complement strand
CTGACAAAAGGTGACAGTGGTGGGTGGCAGCTTTGGGAAAAATTGGCGACCGGGCGGCCGCATTTCGGAAATCCGGCGGCGTTTAATAGCGCAATCGCCGAGTCATATTGGACATCGTTTACGGTGACTTTCAAAACTGCTGCATTCTTTGACAAGATGTACCAATTCAGTGGAAATGTAGCGGGTACCGGTGGGCTGGTGACGTTCAAAGATTCAAACTGGTTAATGTCCATTGTGTTGGCGCATCAGCCGCACTTTATCAATCAGCCTGCGGATGTTCAGATATTTTGGGGGTATGCACTATTTCCTGATCGCATCGGCAATTTCGTTGCCAAAGCGATGGCTGATTGCAACGGCGCGGAGATTTTGCAGGAGCTGTGCGGTCATATGCGCTTCGACCCGGAAACTGTGGAATCTGCCAACTGCATTCCGTGCCGGATGCCGTACATTACGAGCATGTTTATGCCAAGAACGTCGAGCGATCGCCCCTTGCCGGTGCCAGTGGGCTCAAAGAATTTTGCTTTCATCAGTCAGTTTGTCGAGATCAAAGATGATGTTGTTTTCACGGTCGAATATTCCGTGCGTGCGGCGCAAATGGCCGTGTATGAACTGTTGGCCATTAATCGTCCGATTCCGCCAATCACGCCGCACGATAAATCGTTAAGAACGCAATTTGAGGCCTTGATTAAAGCGTTCAAATGATACGCGTGGCAAAATCAAACACGCCTATTGGCGTACGTCTTGAGACTTTATTTCTCCACAGTGCCCGCGGACGCTTGTGTGTTGATAGCGGTTCTTTAATTTGGGTGACGAAGCGGTGAGTTGCGTTGATGGCCTGTTCTCGAAGGCGTCGGGCAGCCCCTTAGATTGCGTAAGTTGCGTATTGCGCTGTTTAGTCTGTTTTTTACAACAAACAATGAAAATAAAAAATATGCAAAACGCATTCATCGTTCTGCGGCATTAAACACCCGCGATACGTTTCTTCATCAGCTGGTACGAGTGTCAGCGATACGCCCACGGTTCGCCAACTAGCTTGCAATCGTTGCAAAACACCTACACCTGGTGGTCAGCTTTGGACGTGGCGTGGAAATGTCGCGCTCGCTAGGCCGACCCATTGACGCCGTAATAGCATGAGCGGGTCACGCGCAGTTGCCGTATGGCTGATGATTGTTGTTGCCGAATCCATCAGCGGAACAATTCGCCGCATCTGGCTCGCGCCTGCACTGGGCAAACTAAAGTCGCACCAAATTGGCGTGCTGACCGGCTCGGTATTGATTCTACTCATAGCGTGGTTGACGGCCCGTTGGCTTGATGCACCAACATTCAAGGCGCAACTCCAAACCGGCGTGCTGTGGATGTTGCTGATGTTGTGTTTCGAGTTCGGTGTCGGGTATGCGATTGGCAATTCAATGCAAAAAATGCTCATCGAATACGATCTATCGCCGGAACGGTTGATGGCTTTGGGCTCTCTAGCGTTGTTGTTTGCACCCGCGTTGGCGGCAAGGATGACAGCCACACACAGACTGCCGTTGAAAAACTGATCATGCAAATTAAGTCCGATGGATGATGGGCTTTAATTTTTTCATCAATTGGCAAATACGACAACGGGCGCAGCTTCGGGCTGAATGCGACCGCATCGCGGACGCCGCACCGTGCCTCGACCGGCTGCACCGGCAGCAACCGACGGTTGCCAAACAGCGACGCCGGGAATGAAATACCCTTGAAGATATGCGCGCCAGCAAAAAAAGCTTTTGCCCAGTCTTCTAGACGCGCGATGTCATTGGTGCGCTGGCGCACAGACTGGATGGATGGGTTTCCGCAACACTGCGTTCTCTGCTTCGAGCAGACTACCACGCGGATAAGTGCGCAACGGCCAACGCGTCTGAGCACACCGCGACAACAACAAAGGAGCGTCTCATGGCTATCAGCACAATCGTTTTGATCTTACTGGTGTTAGTATTAATCGGAGCATTTCCCTCTTGGCCACACAGCAGAAGCTGGGGCTACGGACCGAGTGGCGCGCTTGGCCTGATCGTGGTTATTTTTCTCGTGTTGCTGCTGATGGGTCGCATCTAAAGCGGTTGTCCCCCATTCGGCGTCTATTGATCGCAGCGCCAATAATCGCACGCAAAAATAATTAGTTGATCGCATTTACCACTTTGCGGGTCACCCGATGTTGAACCAACTCATGCCCTCACCTGTGCCTGTCAGAGCTGACAACAGCCTGAAAGACCCGGTGTGCGGCATGGCGCTAGTGCCAATGTTGGGCTCTAATGCGGGCAATGCGGAGTCGGAAAATGTCGAACTACATGCGCTAAAGCGGCGGCTGTGGACAGGCATCGCATTGACATTGCCGTTGGTGGTTTTGGCGATGTCGCCCATGGTGGGCATTGGTCACCCGTTTGGACTTTTGCCGCCCACGACCGGCTGGCTGCAAATGCTGTTGTTAACGCCTACGGTGCTGTGGGTTGGCGCACCGGTCTTGCGCAAATTTTGGCTATCGCTGGCGCATCGGGCGCTCAATACGTACCCGCTGAACGGGCTTGGCGTGGGACTGGCCTATGTGTTTATCAATGTCATTGCGGTACTGATC
>JAYVYF010000026.1:0-7901 GCA_043784585.1 Burkholderiales bacterium | reverse complement strand
CCGACGATCAATGTTTCGCTGGTCGATTTAAGCTTCATTGCGGCGCGCGACACAAGCGTAGACGAAGTTAATGCGATCATGAAAGCCGCCAGTGAAATGCCCGGCATGAAGGGTATTTTGGCCTACAACACAGCGCCGCTGGTATCGGTTGATTTCAACCACGACAGCCATTCGTCGTCGTTTGATTCCACTCTGACCAAGGTATCGGGCCGACTGGTGAAAGTTTCGAGCTGGTACGACAACGAATGGGGATTCTCTAACCGCATGTTGGATACCACCGTTGCGCTTATGACGGCCCCATGATGACTGCAAAATAGCACCGGTGGAAGTTATTCCAAAACCGTCGGCATGACCACAATTTGTTGACGTGCGATTTGGCAGGCTTTGGAGCTTCGAAGATATTAAAAGCTTCAAAGACTTCATAGGCGTCAAAGGCATCAAAAATCTTTTTTGGAGAGCAATATGATTCGTTCTTATGCTGTCAAATCGTTGGCGTTCTCGTTCTTACTAATACTGGCAGCAGTGTTGGTTGGTCTCGCGGGCTGCAAACGCCAGGAGACGGCGGCGCCCGTTTCGACGATTGATCCTAACGCTGAATTGCGTGCCACCAACCAAGATATTGCCAAGCGGTTGGCGGAACAAAAAGGTGCGATCGAGGTTTCTACTGCCATTGCGCGCACTCAGGAAGATGCACGCCGCGCGGCCGAGGCAAAAAATGCCGGCGCGATTAAGGCAGTTGCCGATGTCCGCAGCTTGCGTATGAAATGGAATGGCGTGATGAACGAGGCCGGCACCACGCCCAAAACACAGTTCGCGTCGGTACTGGCCAAAATGGATGCCGTGAAATCGGAAATTCAGGCGTTCAAAGGCAGCGATTGCACGGAAAATGCCCGTATTACGTTGCTGGCGGGTGTGTCGCAGGGCACGGATACTTATCGCGAATTTATGGCCTCAACGGGCGACGCGACGCCCACCATGAAAACCAAACTGGACGATGCCGCGACGCTGCTCAATCGCAGCGAGGCTGAGCTGCAAGCTTGCGTGAAATAAGGCTGATCGTCTCCAATGAGGCTGAATTTCAAACGCTTTACAGATTTAGCCACGGCTGTTGAAAAAAGCGCTGGGGATGGTGAACACCGCTCGCTAGCAGGCAAGCGCGTGTTCATCCGCGCCGACCTAAACGTGCCGCGCGATGAGGCGGGTAATATCACCGATGACACCCGCATTCGCGCGTCCATTCCGGCGATCAAGCTGGCGCTCAAATCAGGCGCGGCGGTGATGGTGACCTCGCACCTGGGCCGCCCCACCGAAGGTGAATTCAAGGTTGAAGACTCACTGGTGCGTGTCGCGCAACGTTTGGGTGAAATCATGAAGTGCGAGGTTACGCTCAAAGAAAATTGGGTTGATGGGGTGGCAGTACGGCCGGGCGAACTGGTGTTGCTTGAAAATTGCCGGATGAATATCGGCGAGAAAAAAAATAGCGACGAACTGGCGAAAAAAATGGCCGCGCTTTGCGATATCTATGTCAACGATGCCTTCGGTACTGCGCATCGGGCCGAGGCCAGCACGCATGGCATCGCCAAGTTTGCAAAAGTGGCGTGCGCCGGCCCACTGCTAGCGGAGGAACTCGATGCGCTGGGTGCCGCGCTGCTGAACCCAAAGCGGCCGATGGTTGCGATTGTGGCGGGCTCTAAAGTATCGACCAAACTCACCATCCTCAAATCACTCGCCGCCAAAGTCGACCAGCTGGTGGTCGGCGGCGGCATTGCCAATACATTTTTAATGGCGCTTGGATTGCCGATTGGTAAATCTCTGGCCGAACCGGATTTGGTTAATGAGGCCAAATCCATTATCGAGATGATGGCCGCACGCGGCGCGGCGGTACCGATTCCGGTGGACGTGGTCTGTGGTGAAGCTTTTTCGGTGACCGCGCTCGCGACCACCAAACGCGTTAACGACGTCACCGCTGACGACATGATTTTTGACGTCGGCCCCGAAACTGCCACCACCCTGGCAGCCATCATGAAAAATGCTGGCACGATTGTCTGGAACGGCCCGATGGGTGTGTTCGAGTTCGATCAATTCGGCGAAGGCACTAAAACGATCGCTCATGCGATTGCAGATTCCGGCGCATTTTCGATTGCAGGCGGTGGCGATACGCTGGCCGCGATTGCGAAATACGGCGTGACCGACAAGATTTCCTACATCTCCACCGGCGGCGGCGCTTTCCTGGAATTTCTGGAGGGGAAAAGTTTACCGGCGGTTGAAATACTGGTGCAACGAGCGAACCTGTAGTCTTCTCCTCATTGCAGTACACCGCTACGTTCGGCACTGCATTGTTGCAACTCATAAATCTGACAAGCCCAAAAACCCCAACCGGAATCTCATATGTCCCGCGCCACCAAAATCGTCGCAACGTTAGGCCCTGCTTCATCCTCCGCTGAGGTGCTCGAGCGGCTGATTCTCGCGGGAGTTGATGTGGTGCGAATGAATTTTTCGCATGGTACCGCGCAGGATCATATCGACCGCGCCAATCTGGTTCGTGCGCTTGCCGCCAAGCATGGTCGGCCGGTTGGGATCTTGGCAGATTTACAAGGACCAAAAATTCGCGTGGGGAAATTTGCGGAAGGCAAGATTACGCTGAAGCCGGGCGACGCTTTTATCCTCGATGCAAAGTGCGAACTGGGCAACCAGGAACGCGTCGGTATTGATTACAAGGAATTGCCGCGTGATGTGAAGTCAGGCGACTTGCTGTTGTTAAACGATGGCCTGATTGTGTTTGAGGTGAAATCGGTCCGCGGTAGCGAAATTAACTGTATGGTGACGCAAGGCGGTGTGCTGTCCAACAATAAGGGCATCAACCGCAAAGGTGGCGGCCTGACGGCACCGCCGCTGACGTCCAAAGATATGGATGACATTAAAACCGCAACTGCGCTAAACGCAGATTTTCTGGCGGTGTCGTTTCCAAAATCTGGCGCGGATATGTACATGGCGCGGGAGCTGATGCGCGCGGCGGGCGGCAAGGCATTACTGATCGCAAAAATTGAGCGTTCTGAGGCGGTAACAAACGCCGCTTTAGAAGACATCATGAAGGCCTGTGATGGCATCATGGTTGCGCGCGGTGATTTGGCCGTGGAAGTGGGCGACGCCGCGGTACCCGCACTGCAAAAACGTATGATCCGCATGGCGCGTGAAATGAACAAACTCACCATCACCGCCACGCAAATGATGGAGTCGATGGTGTCCTCACCGATCCCGACGCGTGCCGAGGTATCCGACGTGGCCAATGCCGTATTGGACGGCACCGACGCGGTCATGCTGTCGGCGGAATCGGCGTCAGGGCAATACCCGGTTGAGACCGTGGAGGCCATGGTGCGCATTTGCACCGAGGCCGAAAAAAGTGCGGAAGTAAAACTGGACCGCGAATTTTTGGATCGTGTGTTCACACGCGTTGATCAGTCAATTGCGATGGCGGCGCTATTCACGGCGCATCATTTGAAAGTGAAGTGCATTGCCTCACTCACCCAATCCGGCTCGACCGCGCTATGGATGTCGCGCTTGAATTCCGGCGTGCCGATTTACGCGCTTACCCCCGAGCCTGCAACCCACACCAAATGTGCCCTGATGCGCGACGTGCGCCCGTTCGCGCTCGCCTACGAAGGCCATGATCGTGAAAAATTATTGTTTGAAGCCGAGCAAGCGTTGCTGGAGAATAAAGTGGTCGAGCTCGGCGATATTGTCGTGATCACGATGGGCGAGCCGATTGGACAATCGGGCGGCACCAATACAATGAAGATTGTGCGGATTGGGGAACATCGGCCAGCTTAACTGGCCGTCGGACTAAAAGGGACTCACCGACTCGATTTGATCGGTTTCCACCTGCATCAGCGCCGCATCAATGGATGCCTGTGCGACATCAGCACTTACAGGTCGTGGATGCGCGCTTGCTGGGCATGTTTTATCTGGCGTTTAACGATCAGACGATTGACGCGATTTTAGAAACCTACGATCTCACTCGCGCCGATTGCGTGAGGCTGCTATCAAGGCTGGATAAGTTGGGCCTGATCGAGCGGGGTGCGAGTGATGCGATCCGGCTCACAGTGGCAAAAAGTTTGCGGCTGCGCAGCGACGGGTCGATCCGTCAGGCGCATGGCCGCGTCGCGGTGGGCGATTTTTTACAGGCAGATTTTGCCTCGAAAGGCGGCTATTTTTTGTTTGAGTTTCGCGAGGCGTCGCATGCTTCAGTGGCGCATCTTGAGCGCAAGCTCATGCGGATCGCGCAAGAGTTTCACGAACTCGCCAAGCTTGATGGTTATTTGCCCGCCGCTCAGCACCAGACGATTGGCATTGCACTCGGCATTCGGCCGTGGGTGATATCGCGGGTCGCGGGCTTGAATAAGCGCAAAGCAGGAAGTCGCGACAAGGCTGCACCAAGCACGTAAAATAAGGGCATCCCAACCCAAAAACCACCCGGAGATCGCTATGTCCCTCGTATCCATGCGCCAATTGCTTGACCATGCCGCTGAACACGGTTACGGCCTACCTGCTTTCAACGTGAACAATCTTGAGCAGGTCCAGGCGATCATGGAAGCCGCTTTTGAGACCAACAGCCCGGTCATCATGCAAGCGAGCGCGGGTGCGCGCAAATATGCGGGCGAGCATTTTTTGCGGCACTTGATCGAGGCCGCCGTGGAAAGCTATCCGGATATTCCGGTGGTGATGCATCAGGATCACGGTCAAAGCCCGACCGTGTGTTTGCAGGCAATGCGTTTGGGATTTTCCAGCGTGATGATGGATGGCTCGCTGATGGCGGATGGTAAGAGCGTTGCCAGCTATGAATACAATGTGGACACGACTCTACAAGTGGTGAAGATGGCGCACGCCATTGGCGTGACGGTGGAGGGCGAATTGGGCTGTCTAGGATCGTTAGAAACGATGATGGGCGACAAGGAAGACGGTCATGGCGCGGATGGTGCGATGACTCGCGAGCAATTGTTGACTGATCCTGAGCAAGCCGCCGATTTCATCAAAAAAACCGGTGCGGATGCGTTAGCGATTGCCATTGGCACTTCACACGGCGCATACAAATTTACCCGCAAACCTACCGGCGATATTTTGGCGATTGATCGCATCAAGGCTATTCACGCGCGCATTCCCAATACACATTTGGTGATGCATGGCTCGTCGAGCGTGCCACAAGATTTACTTGACATCATCCGCGCCAATGGCGGCGAGATGAAAGAAACCTACGGGGTGCCGGTGGAAGAAATTCAGGAAGGCATTAAACACGGCGTGCGCAAAATTAATATTGATACGGATATTCGCTTGGCGATGACAGCCGCCGTGCGCAAGTTTATGAATGAAAATAAATCACACTTTGATCCACGCGATTTCTTGAAGCCCGCGCGCGCCGCGGCAAAGAAAATTTGTATCGAGCGCTATCAGCAGTTCGGCTGCGCTGGTATGGCATCGAAAATCAAGCCGATTAACATGAGCGTCATGGCTGAAAAATATGCGAAGGGTGAATTGAACGCGGTCGTGAATTGAGCGGAAGACTCCCTATTCAGGCGGAAGCAAACTGCCGCACCCTTACGCCTTCACATTTTTTGTGATGCTGCTGACAGCGTAGCGGCCCGGCCCGGCTCGCGAGGCGTGGCGGCGCTGATTGGGGCGGCGGTTTATTATCTGACGGCGCTACAACAATTTTTTAGTGGGAATTAATCGTCTTTTATTCGTTATAGCATCATTGGCATGTTTAGTCCGTTTCTGCTGTCGTTTGTAGCGACCTTTGTTCTACTCTTCATTGCGATCATCTAATCTTCATGTACGAATCGGCAATCAAATCCCTTCCCCTCATTGCACGTGGCAAAGTGCGCGACATTTATGCCGTTGGCGACGACAAGCTACTGATTGTCACCACCGATCGGCTTTCCGCATATGACGTTATTTTGCCGACGCCGATACCGGCCAAGGGTGAAATTCTCGTCACGCTGGCTAATTTCTGGTTTCAGAAATTAGCGCATGTGGTGCCGAATCAGCTGACGGGTATTGATCCCGTCACCGTGGTGAGGCCAAGCGAGCGGGATCAAGTTGAGGGTCGCGCGCTGGTCGTCTATAAATATAAAGTGCTGCCGATCGAGGCCGTCGTACGCGGCTATCTGGAAGGCTCGGGCTGGACGGAATATCAGCAATCGCAATCCGTATGCGGCGTGACATTACCAGCAGGCTTGCAGCGCGCCTCAAAACTGCCGCAACCCATTTTCACGCCCGCAACAAAAGCAGAAGCCGGTGAGCACGACGAGAATATTGACTTCGCCACCTGCGAAAAAATCATTGGCGTGACGCGCGCCGCAGAAGTTCGTGATGTCGCGATTCGCTTATACACCGAGTCAGCTGAGTACGCGCTCAGTAAAGGCATCATCATTGCCGATACGAAGTTTGAATTTGGATTGGACGCAAACGGCAAACTACATCTCATCGACGAAGTGCTGACGCCCGATTCATCTCGCTTCTGGCCGCTCGCGACCTACAAGGTCGGCGCCTCACCCGAAAGTTTTGACAAACAATATATTCGCAATTGGCTCGACTCGATCGGCTTTAACCGCAAACCGCCGGCGCCTGAGGTGCCAACCGATATCGCGCAAAAGACAAGTGACAAATATCGCGAAGCGCTGGTTCGATTAACAAATTAAAACCCTAGCGCTGGCGGGGTGTTTGAAACAAAGTTCTGCTAGAACGCCCGCCGATGCTGGGGTTCATAAATTACGCCATGACAAAGCATACTGAGACGCCAGCCACCGTTGTTCTCAAACAACATCACGTTGTCTACACTGAGCATATTTACGATTACGTGGAGCGTGGGGGCACGGCGGTGTCGTCTGTTTCCCTCGGCGTGGATGAGCATCATGTTGTGAAAACACTTATATTTGAAGATGACGCTAAAAAGCCGCTGTGCGTGCTGATGCATGGTGATAGAAAAGTCTCGACCAAAGAACTGGCGCGGCAAATCGGGGTCAAGCGCGTCGCGCCTTGTAAGCCAGAGGACGTCACGCGACATTCTGGCTATCAGATTGGTGGCTGTTCGCCGTTTGGGTTGCGCAAGCCGATGCCGGTCTATATTGAAAAAACAATTCTCGATTTGAAAATGGCTTTAATCAATGGCGGCAAGCGTGGCTTTTTGGTGGGACTGCCACCGCACGAAATTAGTCGCCTAGTGGGGCCCATAGTGGTTACCGTTGCGCTAATTGATTAGCGCTCACCCTGATATATCAATTTTTAAAATCCGGCGGCAGGCGGTGTGTCGCTACCATCGCCCAGTGCAAGAACCATTTGCACACTATCCAGCCAGCGCCCGAATTTAAAACCAATGCCATTGAAACGCCCGACATGCTGAAAGCCGCAGCGTTCATGTAGTGCAATAGAGCCTGCATTTTCGCTATCGCCAATCACCGCAATCATCTGCCGAAATCCTAATTTTTCGCATTCGGCTATCACTGTGGTCAGCAACCGTTTGCCGATGCCGCAGCCCCGCAACTCTTCGGCAACGTACACGGAATCCTCGACCACAAACCGATAACCGCTGCGCGCTCGGTAGCTGCTCGCGTAGGCGTAGCCCACCAAGCGTCCGTCTGATTCCGCCACAAAATACGGGAACCCATTGGCGATCACAGCATCACGGCGCTTGCTCATTTCTTCCGCCCCCGGTGGCTCGTATTCCCACGACGCAGTGCCAGTCTCAACGCTGCGGCCATAGATCGCTGCAATGGCTGAGAGGTCGCCAGCAACGCAACAACGAATGGTTATCGGGTCGGTAGTGGACATGCAAAAACCTGTGGTTGAATGTCAATGGTATGCATACTTGTGGAAGTGGCGCGATGTTCTTTTAACTAATTTTCCCCTCC
>JAYVYF010000025.1:0-3291 GCA_043784585.1 Burkholderiales bacterium | reverse complement strand
GTGATGGGCACGCCCGAACAACGTTGCTGGGTGGAGCGCGAGCAGGTTTCGGATAATAGTAACAATGGCAGTAACGTAGGCGGTACTATCGTGGGCGCGATTTTAGGCGGTGTATTGGGCCACCAAGTTGGCGGCGGACGTGGCAGGGATGTCGCAACCGCCGTGGGCGCGATTGCGGGCGGTGCTGCGGGTAACAACATCAGCGGTAAAAGCAACAGCGGGAACACCTACGACCGCAATGTTCAGCGCTGTAGTGATGTATCCGATGCACGTCCTGCGTATTGGGACGTGAGCTACAACTATCGCGGACGTGAGCATTATGTACAGATGTCCTCACCCCCGGGCAGTACGATATTGGTAAACGCCAACGGAGAACCGCGGCAGTAAGAGCGGGTACGATCAGGCCAATTAAAAGCCCGGTCTACCGGGCTTTTAATTGGCCGTTGAAGATAAATCAGCCTACCAGACCCGGCACGCTTTTTCCTTCACCATCGGTTGCCCGGGTTTACATGAAAACGCCTTCGCAAAATCAGGCATGTTGACCACTAAGCCGTTCACGCGATATTTACCCGGTGAATGTGGATCGGTAAGTGCCTTGACCCGCAGATTTTCAGGGCGATCAATTTCACAGGCCCATTGCGCATAGCCGACAAAAAAGCGCTGCTCCGGGGTCATGTCGTCGCGAGATTCTGCAGGCACTTTGGCGATTTCGGTTTTCCATGCCATCCAGCCGAGAATCAATCCACCGAGGTCGGCCACATCTTCGCCCAGGGTCAATTTGCTGTTGATTTTGATATCGTCAACAATGGTGTATTGCGCATATTGATCGACGATACATTGAGTGCGATCGTTAAATTCTTTCGCGTCTTTCTTTGTCCACCAGTCTTTCAGATTGCCCTTTGCATCAAACTGGCGGCCCTCATCATCAAAGCCGTGCGTCAATTCGTGGCCGATGGTGCCGCCGGTGTTGCCATAATTGGGCGCATTATCCATTTTAGGGTCGTATAACGGCGGTTGCAAAACACCCGCCGGGAAATTGATGTCGTTCATCTGCGGGTTGTAATACGCGTTCACAGTGGGCGGCGTCATGCCCCATTCAGCGCGGTCCAGTGGCTTGCCGATCTTGGCAAGCTGGCGGCGCGATTCAAACTGGTTGCCTCGCTCAACATTGCCCAGAAAATCATCACGCTTCACATCAAAGGCGCTGTAGTCGCGCCATTTGTCGGGATAGCCCATTTTATTCACGACCGAGCGCAGCTTTTCTTGCGCTTTGGCTTTGGTCGCGGCACTCATCCAGGTCAGCGATTTGATATCTGCTGCCATGGCAGTTTCAATCTGTTGGGTCATGCGCAGGGTTTTCTCTTTAAGCGCCGGGCTGAACGCGCGGCCCACAAACTCCTGGCCCAGCGCTTCACCCAGCTGGCCATCCACCAGCGCTACGCAGCGTTTCCAGCGCGGTTTTAGCTCGGGCACGCCGCGCAGTGTTTTGCTGAAGAATGCAAAATTTTCATTTACGAATGTGCTCGACAGATACGGCGACATCGCACGCGCAACATGCCAGCGAAGATAGGTTTTGATGTCATCAAGGCTCAGCACTTTAAGCTGCTGGTTAAATGCTTGGTAAAACTTAGGCTCGGTGACGTTGAATGTGTTTAGATTTTTGAGCCCCATCGATGGCAGGTAAACACCCCAATCAAAATCCGGTGTGAGCGATTGCAGGCCTTTGGCATTCATCTTGTGAAACAGCTTGTACGGATCGCGTTTATCCACGCGGGTGAGCATCGCCTTGGCCAGCGAGGTCTCAATCGCTATCACCCGTTCAGCAGATTTTTTGGCGGTATCCGCGCTGTCGCCCAACAGCACAAACATCTGCGCCACATGCGCTGAATACTGAGCGCGAATCGTCTTCGATTTGTCATCATCTTTGGTGTAGTAATCGCGATCTGGCAAACCGAGTCCGCCCGAATTGGCAAACGCAATAACGCGCGACGAATCGCCAAAATCCTGATTCGACCCAAAGCCGAAAAACAGTCCTTCATCGGCGGCAACCAAATGCAAGCTGGCCAGCAACTTCGGCAAATCCGCCTTTGATTGCATACCATTTATCTGCGTTAGATACGGCTGTAGCGGGCTTGCAGCGCGCGCCTCCACGCTGGCCTCATCCATGCAGGCCGCAAAATAATCACCGGTTTTTTGCTGCGCCACCGTGCGCGATGCCGTCGCAACACTATTTGAATTCGCGGCGAGGCTTTCCAAAATGCCCCATAAAAAACGTTGATTGTCTTCAGCCAACTTCCGGTAAACATCCCACTTCGCCTGATCTGCCGGAAGCGGATTATTTTTAATCCAGCCGCCGCACGTGTATTGATAAAAATCCACGCAAGGGTCTGCTGTTTTATCCATCGCCGAGACGTCCAGGCCGGGCGTGTAAGGCAGCGCAGTGAGCGGTTTATCTACCGGCTTGGCGGCAGCCTTTTCAACAGGCTTCGCGGCGGGCGTGGTGGCAGGCGCTGCCGTCTGAGCCGACGCCAACATCGCTGCGCTCGCCACAAAAGTAGAAACAAGCAACGGTTTTAAAGCGTTGACGATCACGCGCGTCAATAATCGGGAATGGTTTGGCATAGCGGGGTCTCCAGAAAACATCATGAAATAAGCAAGGCCGAAGTATACAACCCAAGCGCTATTCAAACACCAATAGCAGCGGGCAAATTAAAGCTTTTATGCTCCAAGATACCCGTGGATGTTAGGGTTTTGTATTTTGCGCCACTATTTTCAAACGACGATTTATTTGAATTTGAACAACATTTCTTTGCGCGCAAACACCGCTTTTCCATTCACCTTTGGTATGTCAAACAGCCACCGCGGAAGCACCGTCGCCACCGACCATGCCAAATCCATATTGGTCGCCGATACGATTCGCGGCAGCTGCACGCTGCCTTCGCGATCGATGATGAATTCGATTTGTACGGTGTCGACCGTGGCGGGGTTGGCGAGCGTTTTTCGCGGGTCAGCGGCGTCGGGGCGATAAAGTGCTTTAGGGTTGGCGTCCAAGGCAGTCAATTCATATATTTCATCGGGATACGATTTCAAATAACGCAGTGCCTGCTGCGTTTCATCGCTGACACCGTTGTCGCGTTGGTTGAATAGAAATTCGTGTTCAAAGTTGAATTGGACGCTGATCGGTTTGCCCGCTTTTACGGCAGGTGCAAATTCCCAACACGAACAACATGCCGATCCTCTCGACCATCCTCGGGTGGAAGTACGGGTTCGAGTCGCCGTTCAAGTGCGAGG
>JAYVYF010000024.1:0-3256 GCA_043784585.1 Burkholderiales bacterium | reverse complement strand
CTGCCGTTCTGCCATTGAACTACACCCGCCATTCACGTTGCATTTACAAAGTTTAACGTTTTTCACGAGTTACTTCACATCTGAATAGCGCGCTGACGCGTAACATTCGCACAATACTTAGTGGCATCATAAAATTAACGACCCTCCAAGGAAAGCACCAGAATGAAGCTTATAAAAAATACGTTACCGAAATCCTCCGCGTTTTACGTTGCCGCCTGTTTATGCGCCCTGTCGGCCAACGTCTCCGCGCAAACAGAGCCTAAAGTCTCAGATTCAGCTTCAACCCCGGCTGCGGCAGATACTGAAAAATCAGGCCCGACCTTCTCTTCAAAACTGCTGCTTACCGGCGGTGTGACCAATATCGAAGGCTCGGCCGGCGGCGGATTGACGCCTTGGGCGATCATCGGCGGCAACGGTACCAAAGAGCAGGTCGGCGGCTCGGTGTTTTATACCCATGTTCGCGCCAACGATTACAACCTGAACGTGGCTGGGGCGATGGTCGGTTTGTTCGATCGCGTGGAATTGTCCTACGCCGAGCAAAAATTTGATACGCGTGAAGTCGGCGGCGCGTTGGGGTTGGGTAATGGCTACAAATTTACGCAAAAGGTTTACGGTGCAAAGGTGCGCGTGGCCGGTGACGCGGTGCTCGAGCAAGATTCATGGCTGCCGCAGATCGCGGTTGGCCTGCAGCACAAAGAAAACGATCGCGGCGATTTGTTGCGCGCACTCGGCATCAGGAGCGATAAGGGCACAGATTATTACGTTTCGGCCACCAAGCTCTTCCTGAGCGCCAGCATTTTGGTGAATGGCACTGTGCGCCTGACCAAGGCAAACCAAACTGGCATTCTCGGTTTCGGAACGAATACAAAAGACAAATACAAGGCTTACGCTGAAGGCTCTGTCGCCTATTTGCTGCGCAAAGATTTGGCGATCGGTGCAGAGTTCCGGCAGAAGCCGGACAACCTGGGGTTCAAAGAAAACAATTGGTACGACTTATTTGTGGCGTATGCACCCACCAAAAACATTTCTGTCACCCTCGCCTATGTTGACCTCGGCAATATTGTGATCAAGGAAAAACAGAAGGCACCATACCTATCGGTGCAAATCGGTTTTTAAATCTCTTTTAAATCTTTTTTGAATCCTTTTTTAATCTTCGCAGTCTCTTTGTAAGCGGCTTTGAATTTTAAATAAAACCCCTCTTTGAAATCGTCAGGAAAAATCATGTTGAAAAAAATCTGTTTTGCACTTTTAGCGCTAAGCATTACCGCCTCCGGCGCGCTAGTCACCACCCACGCCTCGGCCCAGGAAGGCGCGCAGGTATCCGACGCGGCAACGTTTAAAGACTTCGGCGAAAAAGCCGGGCTGGTCAAAATCATGGACGACTTCATGGTCGGATTATTGAACGACCCGCGTACCAAATCATCGTTCGAGAATGTCGATCAACAACGTGTCAAAGAACAATTGGTCGATCAAATTTGCGCCATCCTCAGAGGCCCGTGCGAGTACAAGGGCGGCAAAATGGGCCAGGTTCATAGGGAATTAGGCATCAACCGTGAGAATTTCAATGCGCTGGTTGAACAATTGCAATTCGCGATGGACAAAAACAATGTGCCGTTCTCTTCGCAAAACAAGCTGCTCGCGGTGCTGGCCCCGATGCATCGCGTGATCGTCACGCAATAAGCCCCAATAAGTCGCGAACAAGGTTATTGGACGCATTTTCCATAAATCGCTTTTAGCCACATCCAATTGGTGATGAGTCGCGTATTAATGAGGTAGGTTCCTTCCCTGAGGAGCCGGGGCAACCCGGCGATTTACCCACTGCGCTCAAATGCGCAGTGGGTTTTTTTATTCTGCGGCGGGTTTCGTCGCGCCCAGCCGCGACTCCGTCCCGTTGAGCAGGTTGGTAATGTTTCCTTGATGCCGCCAAACCAGTAGCGCGCATATCAAAATCACCGCAAACAAATACGGCGAACGCGGTGTGTCGATGCCAAACAGCAAAAACGTATAGAACGGCGCAAACACCGAGGCGGCCAGCGCGGCCAGCGACGAATAGCGAAAGAAGAACGCGATAATCACCCAGGTCGCCAGGGTAGCCAAGCCCAACCACGGCTGGATCGCAAGCAAAATGCCCGCCGCGGTCGCGACCCCTTTGCCGCCTTTGAATTTAAAAAATATCGGGAATAAATGTCCCAGGAAAACCGCGAGCGCCACGCACGCCAGCGTGATCGGGCTGAGTTGAAATTCAGCCGCATATTGCTGCGCGACCCACACCGCAAACCAGCCTTTGGCCGCATCGCCTGCCAACGTCAGAATTGCGGCTGATTTTTTGCCGGTGCGCAGCACATTCGTCGCCCCCGGATTACCTGAGCCGTAAGTGTGCGGATCGGGCAGGCCGAACAGCTTGCTTACAATCACGGCGAACGAGAGAGAGCCGATCAAATACGCGATAAATACCGCAACGATGCTAGTGATGAGAGGATTTGTCATGATCGCTACTCTACAATACGCGGACGGAATGTTTAAAATCGTATCAAAAATCGCGAACTCGTATTTTCAACATGTTTTTGTCCGTCGGTTAAATTCCTGATCACCACTTTAAAAAGCAAAATCAACATGGATACAATTTTCATCCGCGAAATGCGCGCTGACGCGTGGATTGGCATTTACGAGTGGGAAAAACTAAAGCCGCAAACCCTTGATTTCAATCTTGAGATCGGCGTAGACACCCATCAGGCCGGCGCGTCTGACAACATCACCCACACCGTGGATTACGGCAAAGTGGTGGAACGAATCCGCAGGGATTTAAAGGATCAGCATTTCAAATTATTGGAAGCATTGGCCGAGCATATTGCCGAAGTTGTGCTGCATGATTTTAAAGCTCAGTGGATTCAAGTCAGCGTCGCCAAAATCGCCCACATGCGCGGCGTCAAGCAGGTCGGCGTGACCATCACTCGCCAACGCACAATGACAAAATTACCGGCGCCGCCTGGATTCGCGGATAGCGAGCGTTCGTAAATGTTGAAGTGGGTGATCGTCCTCATCATCGGCACAACCGCCCTTGGCCTGTTCGCGCCGCTGCTGTCGAAGCTAGGTCTGTGGCGCTTGCCGGGCGATATCCGTTTCACTTACAAAGGCCGTGAAATTAATTTACCGATTATGTCCACGATTTTGATCTCAGTGGTGCTGACGTTGGTAATGCGGGTTTTCAGGATTTAGCGTTGTTTATTTTTGCGATGGATGAGAAATGCTCAGTCCA
>JAYVYF010000023.1:0-9491 GCA_043784585.1 Burkholderiales bacterium | reverse complement strand
TGCGATAAAGTTCAGATGCATCGGGTGGCCAAGAAGCGACTTCGGGCATGCCGCTGACAGATGTGCCAATGAGCACCAGCGCTTTTACTCGCGCCGGATGAAGCATTGTTATATCGACTGCAATACGCCCACCTTGTGAGTTGCCGATAAGCACGACGGACGAAAGCTCGCATGCATCCAGCACCGTGACAAGATTGCCCACTCTCGAATGGCGCTCTTCGGTAAAAATAGAATCGCCAAATCCACGACGATCGTAAGAAGCACCAAGGAAACCGCCCATTACTTTGGATAATTGTTCAATTAACGAATCTCATGCTCGCTTATCGGTAACGCCTGCATGCAGAAAGACCAATGCTTGCCCCGCGCCTGTCTGGCTCACCGCGAGTCGTGCGGTGCCTGATTTAACGATCAGATTTTTCATGGCAATAATGCTCGACCAAGTTTGCTAAACTTCGACTCGATTCAGCCCGAAAACTCGCGCTTACCCACCATTTTTTTTACTTCCATATTTCTTCTTCAAGTCGCGCCATTGCAACCAGTCGCGCAGCCAAAAACCAGCCGCGCCCAGAAGTGCGATAACCACCCCAATCAGCATTACCAGCACGCCGATGTAGTTAAATTCGACTAACAAACAGTCCAGAAAGTTTCTAATCCTCGTCCAGACGCGACTTTACTGATTGCCTGTCCTACAAAAGCGGTCATGCCCGCGAATCCTGCAAGCGCTACGATTACAAAGCCCACACACAACCAAAATGTTCTGAGGCATTTATTTGAGGCCTGCATATTTAAATCCTATTTCTGTGAAGGAAAGAATTTTGGTGGAATTTCGCCGCTGCCAGCGGGCAGGCCGAACTGGAAGCATAGAGCTGCAAACTAAATGCGACTGCGCCTTTTCAGGCGCTGAACCAGCGTGATGAACAACGTACTTTTTTCATTTCGCCTTCGCAAAAAGATCGCATGATCTCCGTTCTCTTGCGCAAGCGTCACTGCGTCCGACGTTAAACAATTCGACGAAGAACCATTCGGGCGCAGAGCGCGTTTATCAGCAGGGTTAAAATATTCAATGATGTGTTTTTTAGTAGTCATTGCTAATCTTGACGTTTAAAAATTGAAACTTCAATGCATTTGCGTAGCTCGCTAAATGCTAATCCATTGACCTGCACCAGTTACCCTCACGCGCGCTGTCGCGCCCCCCGCTGGAAACGGGCTCATTATGCAATTATTGGTGCTTGGTTTAAACGGAAATGCCAGCGCGGCGTTTGCGCCATTTATGCTCCAAACACCGCACCAGTATTAGCGTCTTAAAATGACAAAATTAAATCACTAATTTCGGTCTTGGCTGAAAAAAGCCGTAAGGAATACAGTTTTGCCATGGAACTAAAACCAGTCGCAAAAAATTCGTGCTCCACTGGGGTGAGATGGGCTCGACTTGGGGCGTGAATCGCACCGTGGCGCAAATTCATGCGTTGCTATTCATCACCGGGCGGCTTTTGAATGCGGATGAAATTACTGAGACCCTCGATGTAGCGCGCTCGAACGTGAGCATGAGTCTGAAAGAATTGTCGAATTGGAATTTGATTCGCTCGGTGCCGCTCATGGGCGACCGGCGCGATCATTATGAAACCACCACCGATGTGTGGGAATTGTTTCGCACCGTCGTGCGCGAGCGAAAATCGCGTGAATTCGATCCAACCATCGAGGTGCTGAGGGATTGTTTGAAAAGTGGCGATATTGCCAGCGAAGACAAGGCCGCGCAAATGCGGATTAAGGAAACGTTGGCATTGATGGAGGCGTTGTCATCGTGGGCGTCCGAGATGATTCGTCTGGAGTCATCGACGATGATGAAGGTGATTAAGCTGGGGGCTAAGGTGCAACATTTAGTGCATGGCAAGCCGTCCGCCTCAGCGAATTCATCCGCAACTAAATTGGAGAATGCGCGCCACAGTGTGAAGGCAGCCGAATAAATGTTTTGCTGAAAAATTTTACAAAGTAATTTCATTATTTACTGAAACAACGGAAGGAAAGCATCATGGTTACATATCCGATCACGATTTATTTTGATGGCTCGTGCAAGCTCTGCAGTAGCGAAATTAATAATCTTGTTGCACGCGATAAACACCGCGCGATCTTGTTAGTGGATTGCAGCCCGGAGGATTTTGATGATCGCGGCTTGCCTGCGAATCGCGAGACGATGATGAACATGATCCATGCGCGCGACGCAGCGGGTGAGTGGTTGCGCGGCGTGGATGTATTCATCGCGGCGTATCAGGCTGCGGATATGAATTTTGTCAGTCGCATGCTTGCGCATCGCTGGGTCAAGCCGCTGGCGGAGCGAGGTTATCCGTGGGTGGTTCGCAATCGTCATCTGCTTTCGCGTCTTGGTTTGCATCGCGTGATGGCCTGGCTCACGCCTTCCCCTACGCCTTCGCTTGCAGCCACGCCCGCGCTCGTCCAAATGGCGCAGCAGCAAAACAACACACGTTCTCAAGCCGCGTTTGAGCGCAGTCAAGTTTGCGCAGTCCAGCGCCAGACGAGCACTGACAGTAAAAAACAATTGGCTTGTGGCGTTGCCGAGATCGAAGGTTAATGCGAGTGTGGAAATGTGGCTTTGAGCAATAGGCGATTTTTGTGCCACTTTCTTACCATTAGTTTGCCACGCAGCGTTGTTACCGTACTGCCTGGATAAACGAGAAAGCAGAGAAAATGAAGATTTTGATCGTCGGCGGAAACGGTTTTATTGGCCGACATATTGCGCGCGCTGCGATTGGGCAGGGCCATCAAGTCGTGCGCGGTGTTCGACGCGAAAAAATGGAGCCGACCAACACCATAGCGTGCGATATGCAGCGTGATGTGATGGTAAAAACATGGCTGCCGCGCCTGACCAATATTGATGCGGTGATCAATTGTGTGGGCGTGCTGCGTGCGACTAAACAGGTGATGCAAGCAGCGCATTGCGATGCACCTGCCGCGCTCGCTAGTGCCTGCGCTGAATCAAAAAAACCATTTCTACATGTCTCGGCACTCGGTTTGAATCATGCCGCCGACACGCCTTATTTCACAACCAAACGCGATGGTGAAGACGCCGTGCGTGCGGCACATTCTGGCGCGATTATCGTGCGGCCTTCGCTGGTATTTGGCCATGATTCGCCCGCCACCCAGCTGCTACTGATGCAATCGCACTTCCCCGTACTTTGTGTGCCCACCGACACCAAAGCCATCGCGCCGATTCATGTCGACGACCTTGCTGCGCTGTGCTTGTCCTTGATCGGCACGGTGCGTGCGCTGGGTTGTGATGTCGATGCGGTGGGCGCTACAGAATGCACGATCGCGGACTATGTACAAACATTGCGCATCGCGCGCGGCAACCCCCGCGCCGCACTGGTGCGCGTCCCCAATCGCTGGATGCGCATGGGCCTTAAATGCGCCGCGTTTTGCGGCGCGCGCACCATCACGCCAGAAGCGCTCGACTTGATGGAACATGACCACACCGGCGATGCTCGATCATTCACCCGCTGGATGCGCCGCGCACCTGCGGCGATGACGGCGTTTCAATCGTTGGCCCATTAGCGCTGTACGCGCTAAGTTGATTCACCAACCCTAAACGGTCATCCCAAACCCGGCTTTATTGGGTTAGGGAAGGCCGTTCGGGACGAAATGTGAAGAGGGCTAATAAGGGCGGGCGTCATGGGGCATAAATGGCCCAAGCGCCGCCCTCATGCTAGTGTTTCTACCTTGGAAGCGCCGACGAGCCCATCAAGTATTCATCCACTGACCGCGCGCATTGGCGGCCTTCGCGGATCGCCCAGACGACCAGTGATTGGCCCCGGCGCATGTCGCCCGCGGCGAATACTTTCGGGTTGGCGGTCTGGTATGCGCCTTTGCCGGTTGCATCGCCTTCCGTGGAGGCCTTGACGTTGCTGCGCGCATCTTGCTCTACCCCGAGTGCGACAAATTGTTCGAGCAAGCCCTGCTGTGCCGGGCCCGTAAAGCCCATCGCCAGGAGCACCAGATCGGCTTTCATGTCGAATTCGGAGCCGGGAATTTCCTGCATTTTCCCGTCTCTCCATTCGACTTTCACGGCAACCAATTTTTCAACCTTGCCGTTGCTGCCGACGAATTTTTTGGTCGCCACCGACCAGTCGCGCTCACAGCCTTCTTCATGAGATGACGAGGTGCGCAGCTTCACCGGCCAGTAGGGCCACACCAGCGGTTTGTTTTCCTGATTGGGTGGCTGCGGCAGTAATTCAAATTGCGTGATCGTGGCGGCCCCGTGACGATTCGAGGTGCCGACGCAATCGCTGCCGGTATCGCCGCCGCCGATCACAACAACATGTTTTGCGGTGGCCATAATCTGCTGGGGCACTTTATCGCCCGCCACAATTTTGTTTTGTGACGGCAAAAAATCCATTGCGAAATGGATGCCGTCCAGGTCGCGACCGGGCACCGGCAAATCGCGCGGCCATTCCGCGCCGCCGCTCAAAATCACGGCGTCGAAATCCGCCACCAGTGCTGATGCGGGCGTGCTGTTTGCATCGCTGCCACCAATATTCTGGCTCATGCGGAATTTGACGCCTTCGGCTTCCATTTGCGTAACGCGGCGGTCAATATGCGATTTTTCCATCTTGAAATCGGGGATGCCGTAACGCAGCAGGCCGCCAATGCGATCTGATTTTTCAAACACGATCACGTCGTGCCCAACCCGTGCCAGCTGCTGCGCTGCCGCCATGCCCGCCGGACCGGAGCCGACCACCGCCACGCGTCTGCCGGTCTTGTGCGCCGGCGGTTGCGGCACGACCCAGCCTTGGTCCCAACCCTTGTCGATGATCGCGTGCTCAATTGATTTAATGCCGACCGCGTCGTTGTTGATGTTTAGCGTACACGCAGCCTCGCAAGGCGCCGGGCACACGCGGCCGGTGAACTCCGGGAAGTTATTCGTCGAGTGCAAGGTATCCAGCGCCTCACGCCAATTTTGACGAAACACGAGATCATTAAAATCAGGAATGATATTGTTGACCGGGCACCCGGTCTGGCAAAACGGAATGCCACAATCCATACAGCGCGCACCCTGTGTTTTCGCTTCGGCGTCAGTCAGATGCAGCACGAACTCTTTGAAATTTTTTACTCTCTCTGCAGGCGGAATAGAGGCCTCGCTCAAGCGTTCAAATTCGAGAAAACCGGTTGCCTTACCCATCTTATGCTGCCTCTTTTTGTTTAATCGCTACAGCCTCTATGGCCGCTTTTTTAGCCGCCAATTCGCCCAATGCACGCTTATATTCTGTCGGCATCACTTTCACAAATTTGGGTGCCCACACCGTCCAGTTGGCGAGGATCGTTTTTGCCCGCTCGCTACCGGTTAATTTTGCGTGATTATCGATCAGCGATGTCAGCAACATCGTATCGGCCATGCCCTTGTGCGAGGTGGTGGATGGCACATCGGTGAGGGCTTCCAATTCCACCATCGCCATATTGCAGCGCCGGGCCAGCAAGCCGTCTTCATCCAGCACATAGGCCACGCCGCCTGACATGCCGGCGCCGAAATTACGGCCTGTCGCCCCCAGCACGACCACGGTGCCCCCGGTCATATATTCACAGCCATGATCGCCGGTGCCCTCGACCACCGCTGAGGCGCCTGAATTGCGCACGCAGAATCGCTCGCCCGCCACCCCGCTAAAATACGCTTCACCCGAAGTGGCACCGTACATCACCGTATTACCGACGATAATATTCTCCAGCGGGTCGCCTCTGAAAGCCCGGCTGGGCTTAACAATAATGCGCCCCCCGCTCAAGCCTTTGCCAACGTAATCATTGGCTTGGCCCGTGAGGTTCAGCGTAATCCCGTGCGCGAGGAATGCGCCGAAACTTTGGCCCGCCGTACCGGATAAATCGACATGAATGGTATCGTCCGGCAAGCCCGTGTTGCCATAACGTTTTGCGACCTCGCCCGACAGCATCGCGCCAACCGTGCGATTAGCGTTACGAATATTCTCGGCAATCACCACCCGCTGTTTTTTGTCCAGCGCGGGCTGCGCGGAGGCGATAAGCGCATTGTCCAGCGCACGGTCGAGCCCGTGATCCTGGGTCTCGCAATGATGACGCGCGACTTCCGCTGGCATCTTGGGCAGATAGAAAATTTTCGAGAAATCGAGCCCCTTCAATTTCCAGTGATCGACGCCGCCACGCGTATCGAGCAAATCGGCACGACCAATTAATTCATTAAACGTGCGCACGCCCATCTCCGCCATCAGCTCGCGCACTTCTTCGGCCACAAAGAAAAAATAATTCACCACGTGCTCCGGCTGGCCGGTAAATTTTGCGCGTAGCGCCGGGTCTTGCGTGGCCACGCCCACCGGGCAGGTATTCAGATGGCATTTGCGCATCATGATGCAGCCTTCGACCACCAACGGAGCCGTGGCAAAACCGAATTCATCCGCCCCAAGCAATGCACCAATCAATACGTCGCGGCCGGTTTTCATTTGCCCATCCACCTGCACCGCGATACGGCCGCGCAAGCGATTCATCACCAGCGTCTGTTGCGTTTCAGCCAAGCCCAGCTCCCACGGTGTGCCGCAATGCTTGACCGAGGAAATGGGTGCTGCACCGGTGCCGCCGTCGTGGCCCGCAATCGTCACATGATCGGCCTTCGCTTTTGCCACGCCCGCCGCGATCGTGCCAACGCCGACTTCTGACACCAGCTTCACCGAGATTGAGGCAGAAGAATTGCAGTTTTTCAAATCATGAATCAGCTGCGCCAAATCTTCGATGGAATAAATATCGTGATGCGGCGGCGGCGAAATCAGCTCGACCCCCGGAGTTGCGTAACGTAGCGCACCAATATATTCCGATATTTTATGGCCCGGCAGTTGTCCGCCTTCGCCCGGCTTGGCACCCTGCGCCATCTTGATCTGAATCTGATCGGCGGAATTCAAATATTCTGCCGTCACCCCAAACCGGCCTGACGCCACTTGCTTGATTTTCGAGCGCATCGAATCGCCGACCAGCAGCGGCGTGTCGTTTAGCGCCGCGTCGCCCAGCCGGCTTTTGAACGTCTCGCCCGATTTCTGGATCGCAACGAAGCGGCGTGGATCTTCGCCGCCTTCGCCCGTATTCGATTTGCCACCGATGCGGTTCATCGCTACGGCGAGTGTGGCATGCGCCTCGGTAGAAATTGAGCCCAGCGACATCGCACCGGTCGCAAAGCGCTTAACGATTTCCTTGGCTGATTCCACCTCATCCAGCGGCACCGGCGCGCCGAGTGATTTGATCTCAAACAATCCGCGCAACGTCATGTGGCGTTTGGTTTGATCGTTGACCAGCTTTGCGTATTCTTTGTAAGTTGAATACGAATTGGTTTTGGTTGAATGCTGAAGCTTGGTAATCACTTCAGGCGTCCACATATGCTCTTCGCCGCGCGTGCGATAAGCGTATTCGCCGCCCGCATCAAGCTGCGTGCGCAATACCGGATCGTCGCTGAATGCTTTGCGGTGGGTGGTCATTGCCTCTTCGGCGATTTCAAAAATACCGATGCCTTCGACGTTCGATGAGGTGCCGGTAAAATGCTTGCCTATGAATTCTGAGGATAACCCGACGGCCTCAAAAATCTGCGCGCCACAATAGCTTTGGTAGGTCGAAATGCCCATCTTCGACATCACTTTTAGCAAGCCTTTGGAGATCGCCTTGATGTAGTTTTTCTCGGCATCCTTCTTCTCATAGTCACCCAGATAGTCTTGCATATTGTGCAAGGTTTCAAGCGCCAGATAAGGATGAACTGCTGCCGCGCCGTAGCCACCCAGCAGCGCAAAATGATGCACCTCGCGCGCCGAGCCGGTCTCGACCACCAAGCCAGTCGAGGTACGCAAACCTTTGCGCACCAGATGTTGATGAATTGCGCCCACCGCCAGCAGGGCGGGGATCGCCACATTTTCCGCGTCAACGCTGCGGTCGGTCACGATCAGCAGGTTATAGCCATTGTGCAGCGCGTCCTCAGCATGTGCGCACAGCGATGCCAGCGCGGCCTCGATGCCCTCGGTTCCCCATGCGGCGGGGTAGGTGATGTGCAGTTCGTGGCTTTTGAAATAGCCGCCGGTAAACATCTCGATATGGCGAATTTTTTCCATATCTTCGGCGGTCAATACCGGCTGCGGCACTTCCAGCCAATAGCCCGGATCGGTGTGATGAATGTCGAGCAGATTCGGGCGCGGGCCAATTGTGATCGCGGTCGACATCACCAGTTCTTCACGAATCGGGTCAATCGGCGGATTGGTCACTTGCGCGAACAATTGTTTGAAATAGTGATACAAATTGCGCGGCTTGTTCGACATCACCGCCAGTGGCGAATCGTTACCCATCGAGCCAGTAGCCTCGATCCCGTTCTTCGCCATCGCGGCTAAAATAACTTTCAAATCTTCCTGCGTATAGCCGAATGCCTGCTGCAAATCCAGCAGTGGTACTTTCGACTTTTCAGCCGGTGCCGACTCCGGCAATTGATCGAGACGAATCCGCGCTTTCTCGACCCATTCGCGATACGGTTTGGCGGTGGCCAGCTCGCGCTTCAAATCATTATCGTCAAGAATTTCGCCTTTTTCGATGTCGACCAGGAACATCTTGCCGGGCTGCAGTCGCCATTTTTTGACAATTTTTTCTTCCGGTATATCGAGCACGCCCGCTTCCGAGGCCAGTACCACCAAATCATCATCAGTGAGCAAATATCGCGCGGGCCGCAAGCCATTGCGGTCCAGCGTCGCACCGATCTGGCGGCCATCAGTAAACGCCATCGCCGCCGGGCCGTCCCAGGCCTCCATCAGCGTGGCGTGATACTCGTAAAACGCGCGGCGATCCTCGTCCATCAGCTTGTGGCCGCTCCACGCTTCCGGGATCATCATCATCATCGCGTGGGCGAGCGAGTAGCCGCCCATCACCAGCATTTCCAGGCAGTTATCAAACGATGCGGAGTCCGATTGACCGTCGTAAATCAGCGGCCAGATTTTCTTCAGATCTTCCTTCAACACGGGCGAGGTAATTGCCTGCTGACGCGCACGAATCCAGTTCACGTTGCCGCGCAGCGTATTGATTTCGCCGTTGTGGGCAATCATGCGGAACGGATGCGCCAGATCCCAAGTCGGGAAGGTGTTGGTGGAAAAACGTTGGTGCACCAGCGCCAGCCCGGTTTGCATAGACGGGTCTTGCAGATCAGTGAAATAGTGGCCGACCTGATCGGCCAGCAGCATGCCTTTGTAGACAATCGTGCGCGTTGAAAATGACGGCACGTAAAATTCCTTGCCGTGACGCAAATTCAGCGCCTGAATCGCGTGCCCGGAGCGTTTGCGGATAATAAATAGTTTCCGCTCCAGATCGTCCTGATCCATCGTATTGGTGCCGCGCGCAACGAACACCTGGCGGATCAGCGGCTCGACCGCGATGGTGGCAGGCGATAAGCCGTGGTTATTGGTCGGCACATCGCGCCAGCCCAGCAGAATTTGTCCCTCGCCCAAAAT
>JAYVYF010000022.1:0-6047 GCA_043784585.1 Burkholderiales bacterium | reverse complement strand
GACATTACCGACGTGTTCCTGGGTACCGGTCTGGGCCCGCGTGCTTACGCGATTATCGAGCAGGGCATGATTTCGCGTGTGATTACGTCCAAGCCGGAAGAATTGCGGATATTTCTGGAAGAGGTCGCCGGCGTTTCGAAATATCGTGAACGTCGTCGCGAAACCGAATCGCGGCTGGAAGATTCAAAAGAGAATTTGAACCGGGTAGATGACATCCGTGGAGAGCTCAATAAGCAAGTCGAAAAGCTCGCTGCGCAGGCGGAAGTCGCGGCGAAATACAATGAATTTGTGGGTGAATTAAAGCTCAATGAAAATTTGTGGGCATTCACCAAGCAACGCGAAGCGCTCGCATCCAAGCTGCGCTATGCGAATGAAATTATTAAAACCGAAATCGGTTTTGAAGGCGAAACCGCCAAGCTGCGAGAAGCAGAAGCCGCACTCGACAAGCTGCGTCAGGATTATTACACCGAGACCGATGCGCTGACCAATGCGCAGGCAGGCATGTTCGAATCCAACAGCGCCGTGGTGCAATTGGAACAGGAAATTAGCTACTTATCTGAGAACCGCCGCCGTTTGATTGCGCAGGTCGAAGCACTCGCCCAGCAAGTAGCCGAAGTGGAAACGAATCGCGAAGCAACCAGCGCCGAACTGGAGCGCTGGCATCGCGAATTGGCCAGCGGCATGGATCGCGTCGCAGAGGCCCGCGAGCGTGCTGAAACGATTCGCGCGGAAGTGCCTACATTTGAAGATAAGGTGCGCGAAACGGTGGCGGCAACGCGTGCGTTTGAAAATCGTGTGCGCGAAGCGGAATCTGGTCAGGCCTTGGAAGAAGCCCGCGAATCAAGCGCGCTCAAAATTCTCTCGCAACTCGAGCAACGCAAAACACGGCTAAGCACCGAAAACATGGCGCTGGTGATACCGGATGAAGGCGAGATTGCGCGCATCGACGGCGAACGCGCCGAGGCTCAGGAAGCGCTGCTGCAAAGTGAAGAAAAGATGGCGATTGCTGAAGCCAAACTCGCAGAATTTGAGTCCGCGCGCAAAAAATCAGTTGATGCATTGGGCGACCTGACGCGTGAACTGGCGCGGATTGAGGCATCCCTGCTCGCGCTGCAAAACCAGCAAGCGCGGATGGATAACAACAATCGCCTGGCAATGTGGTTGTCAAAATACCATCTCGATAATGCGCCGCGTTTGTGGCAGCAAATCAAGGTTAAAGAAGGTTGGGAGGACGCGCTGGAGTCCGCACTTGGCCTTAAATTAAACGCAATCAAAGTTTCGGAGCCTGCCACGATTGACCGCATGGCCGACGATGCGCCACCGGGTGGCGTGGCTTTATTCTTTGAAAACGGCGCTGCACAAAACGCCCAAGCCCCGGGATTGACGCCACTCTCCGCATGGGTGACATCAGACAATCCCGGCGTATTGCCATTTGTGCGCGAATGTTTGGCGAATGTTTTTATGTTGGAAAACGAAGCCGAAGCGCGCTCAAGAATGGCGCAATTACCGTTCGGAGCGGTACTCGTCACCGCTAATGGTCACATGTATTCGCAGCACGGTTTGTTGTTTCACGGCCCGCAATCCGAGCTACACGGCGTGTTGCAGCGTCAGCGTGAAATTGAATCGCTGAAAATTGAACTGCCCGGAAAAATCGAAGCGCGGCATTTGCTGGAAGCGGCTCAAAAAGAAACTGAAACCAGTCTCACCGATACCCAGGAAGCGTTGCGCCAATTGCGTGCGTCGATTCAGGAAACCAAAAATCGCGAACACCAATTGCAGATGGAAGCGCTAAAACTCTCGCAAGCAGCGTCGCAAGCCGAAGGCCGTCGCGCCTCGATTCGCGAGGAGCAGGCGCTAATTGATGACGAAACGGAGCGGGAACGCACCGAAATGCTGGAAGCGCAAGCGCGACTGGAAGAGGGCGGCAATCGCATCGGCGAATTAACGGACGCGCTGATGCTGATTGAAGACAAGCAAAAAGAAACTGAACGTGCATTAGCCGATGCACGCGAGCGTGTCAGCGCGGCTGAACGTAGCGCGCAGGAAGCAAATTATTTTGAGCGTTCGTGCCACGACAAGATTAAATCGCTGACCGAAATGACCTCGCAATTATCGAAACGTTTTGAGCTGGTCACGGCCAGCCGGCTTGCGCTCGCGGGTGAGCTGGATAATTTGCAGGAAGGCAATATTCGCGAGCGATTGCAGGCAGCGCTTGCCACCCGCACGGAGCGCGAAAAAGCGTTGGCCGATGCGCGCGAGGCAATGGAATCCGCCTCGGGCAAACTTAAAGGGCTGGAAGAAAACAAAGCCAACGTCGAGCGCAGCCTGCAGCCGTTGCGCGACAAAATTACCGAACTGCGCATGAAAGAGCAGGAAGCGCGGATCAACGAAGAGCAATTCATTCGACAACTCGCCGACGCTAATGCGAACCTGGAAGAGCTTGCTGATATGGTAGAAATGAAGGCGCGTTCCACCGCCTATCAGGCCGAGATTAATCGTTTGAATTTAGCCATAACCGAGCTCGGCGCGGTGAATCTGGCAGCGCTGCAAGAACTGGAACAATCAAAAGTACGCAAGGAATTTCTGGATGCACAATCGGCGGATTTGAACGAAGCGATTGCCACGCTTGAATCGGCGATTAAGCGGATTGACCGCGAGACACGCGATCTGCTGCAAAACACTTTTGATATCGTCAACAAGAATTTCCAGGAATTATTCCCCGCACTGTTCGGTGGCGGCAATGCATTCCTGAAATTGACGGGGGATGAAATTCTCGATTCTGGTTTGCAGGTATTCGCACAACCGCCGGGCAAGAAAAATTCGTCCATCCAGCTGCTGTCGGGTGGTGAAAAGGCGCTGACCGCGCTGTCACTGGTGTTTTCGCTATTCCGTTTGAACCCCGCACCATTTTGTTTGCTCGATGAGGTCGATGCGCCGCTCGATGATTCAAATACGGACCGATTCTGCGCGCTGGTCAAAAAAATGGCGGTTTCAACCCAATTTTTGTTTATCACCCACAATAAAGTGACCATGGAGATGGCCGAGCAGCTGGTGGGTGTGACGATGAATGAACCGGGCGTATCGCGGATTGTCGAAGTGGACATCAATGCGGCGAAGCGGTTTGCCATCAATCCCAATCTTGGTCAGGCGCAGGTGTCGCGGGCGACCGAACCTGTTTCTGTTGCCGCATAGTCAAATTTCAGATGATTAATTTTTTCACAGGCCCACAGAGCGCGAAATGATAAGCGATTTACAACTGGCAATAGGGAGTGTGGCCGCCGTGGTCGTCGTGGGCATATTGGTCTACAACCGCTGGCAGGAAAATAAATATAAGCGAAGAGCCGAACGTGCGTTCGGAACCGATCATCCCGATGTGTTGATCGATGGCGCGGGTGGCGGCGCAGATGCAAACGCGAAGGCCGCTAAAGCCAGCGTCATGACGGCCAAGCGCGACGCGATGATTGACCGAGGGGAGAGGGTCGAGCCGCATATTGGCAGCGTTTCAGGTGCTGCCCTGGCGCAGCCATCAATGACACCCGTGCCAATAATGCCGACAACGCCAGCAGCACGTGACACGAATACCCGCAGCTTCGTGGCGCGCGATACAAGCGCCGCCGCGCTTTTGCCCGTCGTCGATGATGATTTTGATGATTTGACGCCGATTGGTTCGATCGGCAATCTGGCCGCGGCCAACCAATTTGACGCGGTACACAAGGTTCCGCCGCCACCTTTGCATCCGGAAATCGATTCCATTTCATTGGTACTGGCAGACGCGGCAATTGGCCCCAATCAGTATCAACCGATGGTTGCCCATTCCGAAAAAATCGGCAAAGGCGTACGCTGGGAGGGGCTCGCGGGCGGTTTGTGGCAGGGTATTTTGCGCGATACCCAGGATAGCTTTCGCGAGTTACGTGCAGGCTGCCAGTTAGCGGATCGTCAAGGCGCGACTGATCAGGCTACGCTCGCCGGATTTAACGATTTGATTGTCAAGTTTGCCGCCAGTGTCAATGCGGTGTCGCAGCGTGAAGACGTAAACGTGGCGGTGCGCCGTGCGCAGGCGATTGACGCTTTTTGTGCCGACACCGATATTGAAATTGCGGTTAACGTAGTGGGTAAAAACGGCAGCACCTTTGCGGTGACCAAGCTGCGCGGACTGGCGGAATCAAAAGGCATGTTGGCGATCGATTCAGGCGAATATGTGATGCGCGACGATCATGGCCACCTGCTGTTTACGCTGCGTAATTTTGATCCGGCCGAGCCGCCGGGCATCAAGCGCAGCACCGGTTATATCGAGGGTATTACTTTCGCACTCGATGTGCCGCGGACCTTGAGTGCTCGCCGTGTGTTTGAGCAGATGTTTAATCTAAGCCAGCAATTTGCCGATATTCTTCAAGGCGAAGTGGTGGATGACAATCGCCGCGTGTTGACCTCGAATGGCCGCAAAGTGATTGCCGATACGATCGTTCATATCGCCACCGAAATGGACGCCAAAGGGATTGAGCCTGGCAGCGCAACCGCGCTTCGGTTGTACGTTTAATTGCGGTCGGTAGTTCTATGAAAACCGAACTCAATGCGGCCGCATCGACGTTCCAGCCAGCGTCACCAGCGGCACGCGCGGCTGAGTTAAGGCAAACGCTCGAACAACATTTATACCAATATCACGTGCTGGATCAGCCCACGATTGCGGATGCGGAATATGACGTGCTGTTCAATGAGCTCGTCAATATTGAAACGGGTGATCCCGGGCTCGCCACGGCCGATTCGCCCACCCAGCGCGTGGGCAGTAAAGTGCTGGATGGGTTCAAGCCGGTCACACATCGCATGCCGATGTTGTCGTTGGGAAACGCCTTCATCGACGAGGACGCGCGAAATTTTGACCGCCGGTGCCGCGAAGGATTGAGCATGGTGGCTGACGATATCGAATACGCCTGTGAGCCAAAATTTGACGGGCTTGCGATCAGCCTGACGTATGTGGATGGCGTATTTGTGCAGGGTGCCACGCGTGGCGACGGCGCAGTGGGCGAAGATGTAACCGAGAATTTGAAAACGGTGCGCTCGATTCCGCTGTCCTTGCATTCTTCTTCGCCTTCCGCTGGCGGTGCGATTCCAAAATTATTGGAAGTGCGCGGCGAAGTGTTGATGCTCAAAAAAGACTTTTTGAGCTTGAACGAACGTCAAGCTGCAAAAGGCGACAAGCTTTTTGTGAACCCGCGCAACGCCGCGGCCGGTACGTTGCGCCAGCTGGATTCAAAGCTCACCGCATCACGGCCGCTCGCTTTTTTTGCTTATGGTGTGGGTGACATCGGCGCGCTCGATGGCGTGAATTTGCCGAGATCGCATTCCGCCATGATGGATTGGCTAGAGAGCCTGCGCTTTCCGGTCACGCGTGAACGTCGCGTAGTACTCGGCTTGCAAGGCTTGTTGGATTTTTATAAAGATATCGGCACCCGTCGCCCGCATTTACCGTTTGAAATTGATGGCGTGGTCTATAAAGTAAACAGTTTCGTGGCGCAGGAAAAGCTCGGTTTTGTTTCGCGCGCGCCGCGGTTTGCCACTGCACATAAATTTCCAGCTGAAGAAGCCACGACAGTGCTGCTGGGCATTGATGTACAGGTTGGACGCACCGGCGCAATCACGCCCGTTGCGCGGCTGCAGCCGGTGTTTGTGGGTGGCACCACGGTATCGAATGCGACTCTGCATAACGAAGACGAAATTCGCCGCAAGGATTTGAAAATCGGCGATACCGTTATCGTGCGTCGCGCGGGTGATGTGATCCCGGAAGTCGCGGCGGTGATTTATGCGAACCGTCCCGCAGACGCCCAGAATTTTGTGATGCCCACCCATTGTCCGCAATGCAATTCGCTGATTGAGAAACTGGCAGGCGAAGCCATAGCGCGCTGTACCGGCGGATTATTTTGTCCTGCGCAACGCAAACAAGCGTTGCTGCATTTTGCGGGACGCCGCGCGGTGGATATTGAAGGCCTGGGCGATAAATTGGTTGAGCAAATTGTCGATGCAAACCTGGTGCGCACGCCTGCGGATGTATA